>DASWUU010000097.1:0-6542 GCA_036401515.1 Steroidobacteraceae bacterium | reverse complement strand
CCTCCTCCAGCATGTGAACCCTGAGCATTCTCCACAGGGCGCGGATCATGGCCTCGTAATAGTGGCCGTCTCCCGGATCTGAATTCTCGATATCCGCGATGAGCTTCTTGATGCTTTCATGTTCCACCATGGAGTCGTGATGGCGCTCCACTTTACGACTCGCCGCCAAGTGCGCGGGATAAAAAATCTCCTCCTCAAGTTCCATATGCACCTTGATCTCGATCAAGGTCTCCCTGATCAGGCTATCCCATATCGGCTCCGCATTTTCCTTTGAGCACCGCGACAGGCTCTGCTCGATCTGCCGATGCTCGCGCTTGAGAAAACTGACGGCATCCTCCAAGACAACGGGTTCGGTTCGTACTTGTACTTGCGTGGCGACTTCCATAGGGATCACCCCACTATTTAGTGCATCGCACCGATTCGACAAAACCCCCGGGGCAGCTTGCGGTGCACGTTCGCAAGGGCGCAGGCGGTCTTGGAGCGTAGTACGATGGAATGCGTCCGTCGGTGGCCTAGACCACCGAGGCCACGCTCGGGGGAATGCCATGACGAAACTAAAAGATGAAGTTGTGCGCGAGAACCAATTGCTCGGTGCCTTGGAACCCGCGTCGCGGCAGCGGATCGACAGGCACCTCGAGCCCGTCAAAGTCAACTTAAAGGCGGTGGTCAGCGAAGCGGGCAGCCAACTCAAGCATGCCTACTTCCCGCAGGGCTGCGTGCTCTCGCTGCTCACGGTGCTCGAGAACGGTGCGGCCATCGAGACCGCGAATATCGGACGCGAAGGCGCATTTGGCTTGTTTGCGGCCATGTACAGCCGCGAATCCTTCAATCGCTGCATCGTGCAAATGGAGGGCGCGCTGCTGCGCTGCCCGATCGACGTGCTTCAAGAGGAATTCAGGCAAAGCGAGCACGTCCGTGATTTGTTCGTGAGCTATTCCGAAACATTGCTGTCCCAAGTCCAGCAAACCGTGGCCTGCAACGCCTTGCACAGCACTGAACAGAGAATGTGCCGCTGGCTTCTGATGATGCACGATCGCGCCGCGGGCGAGCCCCTGACCTATACGCACGAGTTTCTGGGCCAGATCTTGGGCGCGAATCGCAAGTCCATCACGCTGGCCGCTCAGTCCATGCAAGCGGCGGGACTCATCCGCTATCATCGCGGCATGATGCAGGTGCTGGATCGCTTTGGGCTGGAGCAGGCCTCGTGCGAGTGCTACAGAATCGTGCATCACCGCTTCGCCTTATTTCTCGCTCCGCCGTTGAGCGCGGCCCCGGGCGATCGAACGCGTCGCGTGCAACCGTAAGCAACTCGATGACACGTGCGGCCGCAGGGGTTAATTAACCTTTGATGGTTAACCTATGTTGTGCTGAATCACATATGTGGGAGCGCCTTGCCGTCCGTCAGGCAGTTCTTACCGAAGCTTGATGGTTGTGCTGGCGGTCAGCGCGAGTGCGAACTAGGCAGCATGAGCGTGCGTTAAACCACAGGAGCACTTAATGGCCAGTAAGCAGAGCGGCGAATCGGGTAACAAGTCTTCACAGCGCGGCGGGTCGGGGAATTTTGCAAACGATCCGGAGCGCGCCAGTGAAGCGGGCAAGAAAGGCGGCGAACACTCGCGCGGCGGATCCCAATCGGGCAACGACAGCTCATCGTCCGGAAAGTCGGGCGGACGCGGCGGCTCGGGAGGAGGTTCGGGAAGTTCGCGGGGCGGTTCGAACGAATAAGCCTGACTTTATCGTTATTAACTTCGCACGCCGGGGCATCCAACGCTCCGGCGTTTTTTTGCCGGTATCCACCCAAAAAATCAATAAACCGTGGCTTCGCGCCCGTGCTCCCCTAGGTAGCCGCGCAGCGCCGAGGCGCACACGGCATCCCGGGTGCCTCGCTCGATGAGCGCGACACAGGCGCCGCCGAAGCCCGCGCCGGTCATGCGCGCACCGAACACTTGCGGCTGCGCTTGCAATTGCGCTACCAGATAGTCCACTTCCGGTACCGACACCTGGTAGTCGTCGCGCAAGCTGGCGTGCGAGGCGTTCATCAACTCGCCAAACTGGCGGGCATCGACGCCCTGCGCCGCGTGCAGCACCCGGTTGTCTTCGGAGACCACGTGCCGTGCCCGCGCATCGAGCGGCTTAGGCAAACCTGTGGTGGCATCGGCATCGGTGATGTCGCGCAAAGCGCGCACGCCGAGGAGTCCAGCCGCTTCCTCGCATTGCGCTCGGCGTTCGTTGTAGCCGCTGCCGGCAAGCGTACGCGGCACGTTGCTGTCGACGATCAGAATTTCCGACCCCGCCGGCAGCGGCAATCGCCGCGTCTCCAAGCTGCGCGTGTCGAGAAACAGCATGCAATCGGTCGAGCCCAGGCTCGAGGCCATTTGATCCATGATGCCGCAGTTCACATGCGCGAATTGGATCTCGGCCTGTTGCGCGAGCGAGGCGAGCGCCACATCATCCAGGGTAAAACCGTACAGCTCGCGCAGCGCCCGCAATGTTGCGACCTCGAGGGCAGCGCTGCTCGACAAGCCCGCGCCCACCGGCACGTCGGAATCGATGCACAGGGTAAGGGCGCCTATTTTCACGTCCCGCCGCCGCAGCATTTCGATGCAGCCGTGCACATAGTCGGCGAACCCCGACGGCGGCGCGCCGCCGTCGCGAAAGCGCGCGCGGGTTCGCAGCTGCACCGAATAGAAATCGTGAAAGCCATCCAGCGCTTCAGATACGCCCACGGTGGTCGCTTGCGCGATCGCCGTCGGCAACACAAACCCTTCGTTGTAATCGGTGTGATCGCCCAGCAAGTTGACGCGCCCCGGCGCCCGTGCGGTCGCGCCAGGCTCGAAGCCGAATTGATCCGTGAAGGCACGCATGCTCGTTAAATAACGACCTCGACCGCTTGCAGCTCGCGCGCTTTTTCCTCGGGCAGCGCATCGTTGGCGAACATTCCCGCGGCGAGTTCGGTGCCCGCCAGATATTTTAAACGGCCTTTCATGCGGTACGGCGGCAGGATCTCGGCGTGCAAATGCACCGCTGCCCGCTCAGGGAAGTTCATGGGAGCCTGGTACCACCCCATGAGGTAAGGAAAAGGCTGCTGCCACAGCCCATCGTACTTAAGCAACGTGGTCTTGAGGGCGCGCGCGAGGTCGGCGCGCTGCACGGTGCTCAACGAAGCGAAATCCGGCACGGCAGCGACGGTCGCGATCCAGACCTCGTAGGGATAGCGCGCCCACGCGGGCACGAAGGCCACCGCATGTTCACCGCGATAAATCATGCGCTGCGCGTCCTTGAGTTCCGCTTCGATCAAGCCTTGCAGCAGCGTCTTGCCGTGTTTCTTGAAATGCTGCGCCTCGTTGTGGTGCATGCGCGCAGGCACCGGCGGCACGAAGGGGTAGGCGTAAATTTGACCATGCGGGTGGTGCAGCGTCACGCCCACCTCCGCGCCGCGGTTCTCGAACGGCTGCACATAGCGGATTTGCGGATTTCGCGCAATTCTCTCGGTGCGGTCCGCCCAGACCTCGAGCAGGAGCTCGATGTGCGCCAGCGGCAAGCGGCTTAAAGTCGTGCTCGGATCCTGGGTGAACACAACCACTTCGCACTGCCCATCGGCGGGCGCGGTCGCGACAATGCTCTGCGGAGGATCGTGCGAGTTTGAGCTCATGGAGGGAAACAAGTTGTCGAACACCGCGATGTCGTAGTCCCCCACCGGCATTTCGCTGGGAAATTCGGGATCGCTCGACGGACGCAGCGGGTTGTAGTCGGGCGGCGGCAGAAACGTGCGGTTCTGCCGATACGGCGCGTACGCGACCCACTCCCCTCGCAGCGGCTGCCACCGCAGGTGCGGGTTGGGCTGCAGCGCGATGCGCTGTGGCGACGGCGCCTGCAAAGTCGGATCGATGGGTTGCCGGCTGTACAGCGTCAGCTGCCGTCCATCCGGTTTCTGAAGTTGCAGCTCATGCATGCGGTAGGGGACCGCGCACCGCGGCGGCGATTTCTCGATGGTTTACGTCGCTAATGGTCGTTCAATTACCAATGAGTGTCAAAGTTTGGCCCGTTCACGCCTCAAAAATTGTAGGTCAAGCGCGCGAGAACTCTGCGCGGCAGCACTTGGCGGCCAATGAAATACGCTTGGCCGCCATTCTGCAAGGTCCCTTGACGCGGCGAGCCTTCCGTAACCGCTTGGCTGTCGAATAAGTTGTAAACGTCGAAACTGATTCGTGCCCGGTCGCCGCCGCTAAACGTACGGGTGTACCCCGCATCGAGCCGGAAAATATTGTAGCTGGGCAACTCGATGTTGTTCAGGTCCGAAGTGAATGTACGGCCCGTGAAAGTATCAAAGAAAGCGGCGTCGAATGCGCTGGCGCGAAAGTACAGGCCGGCATTGGCTAGGATATTGGGCTGGCGCTGCAGGTCATTGCCGACGCAGTTCGTGCATGCCGCCACCGGCGTGTATTGGGTATATTCATCATGTTCGTAGGTCGCGTTCCCCTCGAACGACAAATAGTCCAGCAAGCGCACATTCAGCGTCGCTTCCGCGCCCCAGGATTTACTTGAGATCAGATTGGCGACTTCTACGGGCGCGCTTCCCGGCGTGGCTCCATTGATGAAATTAACGTTGCGACGATTCGAGAGTGTCGTATAGAAAATCGCGGCGGTACCGGAAATGCGGCTGCCCGAATATTTATACCCGGTTTCGGCCTGTTTGATGATCTCCGCATCGAAGGATTGCACATTACCAAGCGCGTCGAATTGCACGGAATTGAGCTGCGGCATGAAGAAGCCGCGCGAGGCGTTGATAAACAGGCTTTGATGATCGTCGAGTTTGTATAACGCTCCGCCCGCGAGGGCCCACGCGTTGGGTTTGACGGTCCCGGCAATATACCGTCCGTTGCCCCAGCTCACTTGGGAGAGCAGCGGCGATAGGTTGGGCGTGGTGTCCGTCGTGTAGTTCGATGCCAATTCCTTGCGCACCGTTCCGGTGAGCGTTTCCCAACGGCCGCCGAAATCCAGCACCCAGTTTTGCACATCCATCTGGTCGGCGAGATAGAAGGCGGAGCGTTTCGCATCGTAATAATTGTTGGTATAACCTAGCCCCGCGTCGACGAGTCCATTACGCGACACGATGGTCGTCGCACCGGTGGCGGTGTTGGTCACCGTGGCGTTGACCAGTTGCGGCGAGTTCTGGAAATCTCCGATGTACGAATAGGTGACGTCAAAGTCGCGTGCGCTGGTTTGTCCGTAGAAACCCCCGGCCGTGAAATGATGGGCCCAGTCGCCGGTCACGAGTTCCTTGGTGATATCGAGTTCACCGGTTGCGGTTGTCAACGGCCGGTCTCGATCCGTCACCCGATCGCCCCACAATAGATCAGTCGCTGGAACGGACGCACCGTTGTTCGCGAACGTGAAGTTCCCGGTATACACGCCGCCCGCGCTCACGGGCGGGTATTTATAGGAGGCCAGGAACCCGGCCTGCGTCGTGGGCAGGTTGGTGATGTTATCGCCGCCCGAAAACAGCGCGAAGGTGTGATGATAATCGGCGATGTTGCCCCGGCCGTTGAAGCCCCACCCATCGCTTAGATCCTTCTTGAAGTCCAAACCGACGGAACCGCCGCGCGTCGCTGCGCCCTGGTCCACTTGTGTCACGAACCTTCCGCTCGGGGTCAAAAAGGAGGTGCCGTCGAGCGCGGCGGTCTCGGTGGTCGACACAGGCCTTCCGTCATTGCCGACAGCCAAGCGGTGGTTGGTGCCGTTTAGCGGGATATCACCATAAAACTGATCCTGATCGCTGATGGCTTGAGCGTAGAACTTGATCTCGCCCGTGTCGTAGACCCGCTTGATATTCGCGCGCAGCTGGTAGCCCTTGGTCGGGAATCCTGAGTCAAGCGGCCCGTCGTCGTAGCGGTAAAAGCCTGAAAACGCGTAATACAGCTTGTCCGCGATTGGCCCGCTGGTGGCGAAATCCGCGCGCAGGCGGTTGTGGTCGGAGCCTTCCAATTGCGCGACGCCCTGAGGCGTGTCCGAACCGGTCTTATCGATAAAATTGATCAGGCCGCCGATGCCGCCGCCGCCGAACAGGTTCGACACACCGCCGCGCACGAATTCCAGACGCTCAATGCCAAGATCGGTGCGGTAATAGACGTCGGGAGAGGATGAATTCAATCCCATGCTGCCGATGACGGGAATGCCGTTGAATTCAAGCGGTGTAAATTGATATTGGCCGCCCGATGGCAGGCCGGCGACAAAAATGTTGGACGCTACTTCGCCTCCGCCGCCTTCTGCCTTCAATGCAGGAACGGTGGAGAGGATGTCTGCATTGCTGTTGGCAGACAGCTCAGCGAGACGATCGGAGGAGATGCTGGTAGCGACCAATGGGGTCGACAGATCGGAACGGGCACGGTTGGTGCCGGTCACGATGATGGTCTCCAGGTCTTGCGCATTCGTGTCAGGACTCTGACTGTTCGGCGCGGGGCCTGCAGTCTGGGCGTGCGTCGGCAGCGATGTGCAGAGCGCTGCACCCAGTATCGACATGCACCGCCACGAATTTCTTGAAA
>DASWUU010000096.1:0-6500 GCA_036401515.1 Steroidobacteraceae bacterium | reverse complement strand
CATGACGGCAGCGACCCGGCCGCGTTTCACCGCGATCTCAAAGGCCGGCAAATAAATCTCTCGAAGCGTGCGCTCATCGATGACCGCATCGGTGTCATGCCGAGCGAATTCGGAGTTATTGCCGAGATAGTGCTTCACCGTGGCGGCAACTCCTTGGCTCTGCACACCCACAATCAGCGCGGCCGCCGTTTGACCGGCAAGATAAGGATCTTCTCCGAGATATTCGAAATTGCGGCCATTCAGCGGCGAGCGAGATATGTTGACGCCTGGGGCCAGATAGAAATGCACCCCTCGCGCTCGGGCGTCGCGCCCAAGTTGCGTGCCGATTCGCCGAGCGAGTTCGGTATTCCAGCTCGCGGCCAAGGCGATCCCACCTGCATAGACCTGGGTGCGGGTAAAATTGCGCACGCCAAAGGGGCCGTCTGCTGCAGTCATCGGCGGCACGTTCAAGCGCGCGACGCCGCGGATATCGAATAGTCGGCCGGCGCCGCCCACCATGCCGATCTTTTCATCCTGGCTCATTTGCCCCAGGAGCGCCTCAACCCGCTTTTCAATTTCCACCGTCTGTGCGCTGGCCGATGTCACAGCGGCAAAGAGCAACGCGCCGACTGACAACCGATGCGGCCACAAGGAACGATGCGCGCTCTGGTTAATTGTCATCCCCTCCCCCTATCAGGGCGACATTGGCATCACCGATTTTCATTGTCAATCATTATCGCTCACAATCGGTCATTGTTCCGCGGCGATTTATTTCGAGGGGCGACCAGAATCCGCACCGGCCCCAGCAGCCCTGACTGCATTAACGGCGAATTTGCCGTGTAAGGAGATTGGGGTGCGAAAGCCACCGCATTTGCGCCAGGCTGCTGATCGCCGACGAGCCGATTGACCCATAGATTGTCGACTCGGATTTCGAGTTCATGCGTCCCGCGGGCGGCCGCCTGCGGCAATTCGATTTCGAAAGGTGCGTGCCAGGCCGTACCCAGCGCGACGCCGTCGAGAAAAACCACGGCCAGTTCGTGCACCTCGCCCAAGTCGAGCAGCATTCGCCGCCTCGAGGCGGCCGGAAGCGCCGGCAGCCGAATGCTGGCCGTGTATGTGGCTGCTCCGGAAAAATATTTTATGCCTTCGTCGCTCGAGATACGCCAGTCGGCAAGTCGCGGGAAGGTACTGCTCGGCGGGGCGCCGCGACCGCTCTGAAAGCGCACCTGCCAAGGTCCAAGAACTCTCAGGATTTCATGCGAGCGCACCCGATGCGCGGCTTTCGGACGCGTCGACGCCGGGCGAAACACCACGAAAAATGCCTCGTGGGCGCCAAAGACCAGCGGCACGGCGACGCCGTGCGCGGTGCGTTGGGAGGCCAGCGGTTCAGTCCGGCCGGTGTCGGCGCGCCACAATTCGGGAACGCGATTCCCGACGCGAAAAGTCATACGCGTAGCGCGCGGACCATCGTCTTTATTTAAGAGGAAATAAATATCCGCCTCGGGGGTACGTCGGTGCACTGAGCGGATGCGACACTGCGGCTGACACGGTTCCGCGGCAACATCGGCCGCAATGGCTTCGGCATCGAGCGCAGTACTCAAATCCGACTGTGCGTAAAGACGTCCCTGGCCAAAGCGGCGCACGCCGGTCGGGGCGCCCACCGGACCCCAAAGCTCCTCGGTAAGGGCTGACACTTCGTCGTCGCTGGACAATATGCCCAGTCCCCCCGTAGGCCGTGTTGCCACTACCACCGCGCCGCTCGCCACAAGTTCCCGCAACTTTCGCAAGATTGGCAAGGAATAGCGCGTGACGTACGGCGGCACGTACACCATGCGGTAGCGTAGGCCGCTCGGGGCGCGAACGGTGCCGTCGCGCTGCGAAACCAGGCTCAGCAGTGCTTCGGCGTTGACGTAGTCATAGCCGTACCCTTCCGGCACTTCGAGATCAAAGCGATCCAAGTAGATCTCGGTGAGATTGCGCTCCTCGCCGTAGAAGTAGAGAACGTCCGCGGCAAAGTCGCCCTGCTGCAGCAAGTACGACGTTCGCGCCAGATAATCAATCCACGGCGCGGCGTCCTCGGCCCAGGTGTCATTGCGGGTGAAGAATTGACCGAAGAATCCGAGCGTCAGACCCGGCGCTTCATGCAGCAGCGGTTGATGGTGCGATTCATGCAGCAGGATTCGGTTGATGCCGCTGGCGAAAATTTCATCGGCCACCGTCTTTAACATGGCAGGGGAAAAAGCCCACGGATCCGTGCCCGCAGCCACCGTCAAGGATTCCGCGGCCGCGATGGGTTTGCCATAAATATGTGCCGCGGAGGCTGCCTCTCTCAAATCCGCCTGCAGCGACGGCTGGCCGGGCGCTGTGGCAAAGGCGCGGTACCAATATTCGGCAGTCGGAATGTCGGCGCGCGACTTGATGGCCATGCCATCGCCGATGGCGCGAGGTGTGTCGCCTTGCGCCTCGGTGTAGTAGCGCATCCCGTGCTCGTGCAGCACCTGCGCAATCACGCCATAGTGATTCTCGGCCAGCGCCTCTTCAAGCGTGCGATGAAAATCCCACAGAAACCGCTCGCTAGTGGCGGCGTCGGCCACCACGCGTCCAACGAGCACCGGGAGGTATGGCAATGGATCGTAGCCGCGGCGCGCTTTGAATTGCGCGAGCAATGTCGGCGTCCAGTTCTGCACCCCGGCTTCCCAGCTGTCGGTCAGGAGACTCCCGACACTGTCCTTGCCCAATGAGTCCTGCATCGCGTCGCGATAAATCGACAGGTAATGCTCGACGTAGTCGCGCACCCGCTGCGCATCCAGCTTGTCGACCTCGAGGCCCGTGTCCTGCGTCTGCGCCGGCCCATTGGTCTGGCCGGTGAGCGACCAGCCGAGGCGCAGTACCGTCCATCTGCCCGGCGGTGCGTTCCATCGCAGCCTGCCCTGGGCATCGAGCTGATCCGTGAGGTCAACGACGCTCGATAACGGAATCACGGCATCGCGATCCACTGCGGCCGTTGCCGGCGCTTGGGCGTCGATGCTCGACTGAAATCCCGCCTTACTCTCGAAGCGGTTGACCCGCGCTCCGCCCGACAGCTCTAAGCGAGTCAGAACAAAAGCCTTAGGCGGTGTCGGCGGCTTGCTTAAGCGCGGGGGCAGATCCGGAAACAGCGGCTTAGGCGCGGGTCGCGTTAGGATGACGCGAAAAACTCTCGCGCGAGTCGGGGCAAAGGAATAGGTTTGCTCCGGTGCGGGAGTTTCCGATGGGTCGGCGGCCGCCTTCAGCAGACTTCGCAGTTGCGAAGTGTCATCTCCTGCTTGGACCTCGACATCGGCGACTTTCGCGAGACCCAGCGTGAGTGCCGCGATGCGGGTCGGCTGCTCGAAGGCCGCATCGATGGCCACACTCGATCGCTCTTCAACAAGGGGCACGCTGACGTTGGCGCTGAGATCGCCGGCGCGAAGCGGCGAGAGATTGAGCGGCGCATCGTTGGCGAAGAACGCGGGCGCGACATCGGCGAGTTCCGCGGCCGGTGTGGGGAAGGCGACCACCATGCTGTCTTGGTAAACATCGTCGCGCAGTTCCTGCGGCGCGGGATTGAAGGTACGCTTCACACCTAAGAACGGTCCGGTGGCCGCGGGAGGTCGCGCTAGAACGAGATCGATGAGCGCGCCGCCCAGCACTTGGGTTTCGCTCCAGGTGTATTTCTTCATGGCATTTTCCGGTGCCACCCAGATTCCGCCCGTCTCGCTCCAGCCCGGCGACCCTGCGATGGTGACCTCCATGCCAGAGGCACAGGCTAAACGCGTGGTCTCGCGAAAGGCCGCGCGCCATGTATCGCTCAAGAAATCGACCGGCGGGTCGATGACATGAGGCTCGCCAAGTCCGCCGCCGGTGAAAGTGTGAACGCCGCCGATACCGATGCGCTGCATCCACTCGAGATCGAGTTTCGCACCCGCCAGATCGACATTGCCGTTCATCCAGTGCCACCACAGCTGCGGCCTCGCCTGAAGGGGAGGATGCTGAAATCCCTCGAGCAGCGCATCGTGCTGCGGAGTGGCCGCCGCCGGCTGTGCCAGCAAGGTCAGTAACCCAAGGACACAGCAACACCGGTGGACTCTGGGAATGTGCATTCGTCGCGCGCTTTGATTTAATTTGATCTATCATGATCATTAGCCGGCGCGCCGTCAAACCAATGAATCTAATTCAATCAGGCGCCGTGCGCCCGCAATGAATCCCAATCCTTTTATCGGCGTCGTGTTCCATTGGCTGGGCGGCTTATGCTCTGCCAGCTTCTACGTCCCCTACCGGCAGATTCGCGGCTGGTCTTGGGAAATCTTCTGGCTAACCGGCGGTGTCTTTTCTTGGCTAATCGCCCCATGGTTCATAGCGTCGCTGCGAACGCAGCACTTGTTGCGAGTCTTGGCCGGCACCGACCCGAGCACCCTGTTTTGGTGCTGGTTTTGGGGCGCGTTATGGGGACTTGGGGGACTCACGTTTGGCTTGACCATGCGTTATCTAGGCCTGTCTCTAGGGATGGCGATCGCGCTCGGCTTAACCACCGTTATAGGAACCCTGGGGCCGCCCGTGTTTCACGGCACATTGGCGCGGCTGGCCGCGACTTGGAACGGCAAGGTCACACTCATCGGCATCGCCATCGCCTTGATCGGCATCGTCATTGTGGCCTTGGCGGGACGCGCGAAGGATCAGGCAGCGCCGTCGGCGGCAAATGCCCCGATCGCAGAATTCAACCTGCGCAAAGGATTTCTGATCGCCCTCTTCTCTGGAATCATGTCCGGCTGCTTCGCCTGGGGGCTCGATGCCGGCCAACCCATTCGCGCCGCATCGCTGGCCGGCGGCACCGCGCCGCTTTGGCAGGGCCTGCCGGTGCTGTGCGTGGTGCTGAGTGGCGGATTGACGACCAATCTGATCTGGTGTGCGGGACTCATTCACAAAAATCGCTCGGCACGGCAATGGCTGCGCGTGGCCGCGCCGGCCGGCAGCAAGGCGTCCTTGCTTCGCAACTACCTGCTGGCGGCCTGCGGCGGGACACTGTGGTACTTGCAATTCTTTTTCTACACGATGGGGGAAAGTCAGATGGGGCGCTACGCCTTCTCCTCGTGGTCCTTGCACATGGCGAGCATCATCCTG
This sequence comes from Steroidobacteraceae bacterium, assembly GCA_036401515.1. Lineage (GTDB taxonomy): Bacteria > Pseudomonadota > Gammaproteobacteria > Steroidobacterales > Steroidobacteraceae > Bog-1198. Next base: position 1,382 of record DASWUU010000096.1, on the reverse strand, counting down.
TTCTCGACGTTGTGGGGATTTGCGCTGCGCGAATGGGCGGGCTCGCCCCCTAGAGCGCGCAGACTGATCTGGTCGGGCATCGCCTTATTGGTAAGCTCCACCGTGCTCATCGGAGTAGGAAATTACCTCTCCATGCAGGCGCGTTAGTCGGCCATCACCGGCATTCTCGACGCCACCGATCTCGATACTGTTGCAAGTGAAACGGCAGCGGTGCCACCGCTGTTAAGGCCTGAGCGGTCACCAGAGAGGCGTGCGCGAGTGTTAACGCTCCAAGCGCCACGTCAACAGAGTCAGGGGCCACCCATACCGCCATATCGCTGCGCAGCCTGGCCAAGGCCGCGACAAATAGTGCTGCTTGCGCGAAGCGGCCCTCTACAATAAGCGTGTGCTTCGAGCCAATCAGATCGAGCGCGGTATCGGTCATGAGGGCGGCGTACAGGCAAACCGCCGCCCAACGCTGCACGGGGTCATGGGGCATCGAACGCCAGCGACCCTGACAGTTGCCGTAGGGTCCTGTGCCCCTGACAAAGCTCGGCAGCACCATGGCCTCTTGCTGAATGACCGCCTTTGCCGCAGCCAGTGCTTCGCACGCGCCGGCGTTAACATCGTTCTGGCCCAGGTCTGCGCCCAACAGCATCTCGATCTCGCGCCCCCCCATGAACCGCGCTGAAGGAACGGGATTCCCATCAACATCGACGTTGACCAAACAATCGCGGTCCGACGGCAGTGTCCCGAGATCCAGACTCCGCGCGTCCTTCACGGTGCGCATCGCGACAAACCAGGTGCCCGTGCAGAGCACCGTCATATCGCCTGCGGAACGACCGGCCGCCGCTCGTGCCGCGATCAGCGCGGCGTTGGAGTCATGCAATCCGCATCGCACCGTGACATCGGAGGGCACGCCGCTGCGCTCACCCCATTCCGCGGAGATCGACCCAAGACGCGCATCGGCGCGCGCCAGCGGCGCAATATGCGCGGCCCATTGCCGCTCAATCGCCAGTCGCGAGTAGGCGGCCGCAACCGGATACCATAGGTCGGTATGACAGCCAAGGCTTGTGACCTCGGCAGCCATGTGCCCGCACAAACGCCAGCTCCAATACTGCGGCCATGGCATGAGGATGGTGTGACCGGTCCAGAGTTGCGCACAGTGGCGCTCCAGGAAGTGCAATTGCGCGCCGAGATTCAGTCCATCCGGCAAGGCCGGAGACCCGGTCAGTTGGAAAGGCTCTCGCTCCGCCTCGTATTCTTGGCGAATCGCGCTGGGAATAACTTGCTCGTAGTCCAGCGGCGGCAGGCGCAGCCGGCCATCCCTGACGAGGGCAGCCGCGGCACCATGTCCCACGACCATGATCTCGGCGAGCCTTGACATGCGCGAAAAATCGTGC
>DASWUU010000095.1:0-29967 GCA_036401515.1 Steroidobacteraceae bacterium | reverse complement strand
TTTCCAGTGAGCTCCCGCATCATCGGAGCGCCACACCGAACCCTGGTCTTTGGTTTGCATCAGGGCATACATGCGATTCGGATTGGTCGGTGCGATTGCAACGTCGATCTTCCCCACCGGCGCATGCGGCAGTCCTTTGTTTTCATCGAGACGGGTCCACTTCGTGCCGCCATCGTGCGAAATATAAATACCGCTGCCGGGACCACCGCTAAACTCACCCCAGGTATGCATTTCCACTTGCCACATGCCGGCGATCAGGGTGTGCGGGTCGTGTGCGTCCAAGGACAGTCCCGAGCAGCCGACGTTTTCCCCCGCGAACAGCACTCGCTCCCAATGCTGCCCGGCGTCGGTCGTGCGGTAGACGCCGCGCTCCTGTTGCGGCCCGGTCGCCCGTCCCAGCACGCAGGCAAAGACAATATCTGGATTCGATGGGTGGATGACGATCCGGCCAATCCGGCCGGAATCCGGCAGTCCCATGTTGCTCCAGGTGTTGCCGGCATCGGTCGATTTGTAGATCCCGTTGCCCATCACGTCGCTATCGCGAATGACCCACGCCTCGCCGGTGCCCGCCCACACCGTGTTCGGCTCCGAGGGTGCCACGGCGAGTGCGCCGACGGCAGCGACCGGCTGCCGGTCGGAGACTGGGACCCAGCGATTTCCTCCATCCGCTGACTTCCAGACCCCGCCCGAGGCTGCGCCGGCGTAGTACACGCTCGGATCGCCTGGGACTCCCGCTATCGCAGCAATACGATTGCCGACCTTAGGCCCCACGAAACGGAATCGAAACTCGCTTTCGTGTTCGGCATCGCTCGCCGGCTGATCGGCCCACGCCATGCTAGCCAACGCTGCCATTGCGACAAACCAAACCCCGAGCGTTCTTGTGCCCATCCCTTACTCTCCCGTAACCTACCGTTGTTCTTGCGGCAGCATTATAAGGCCCTACCGATGTTCAGATGGACGCAAACACCTGGATCGAGCAGCATGGATACTAGCAGCGGTCGGTGCGGGAACCGGATTATTGGAAAGATCAGTTACGGTTCTGGGTGGCTGCGGACGGCAGCGACGAATCGCTCGCCGTAACGGGCGAGCTTGGCTTCGCCCACGCCCCGAATGCCCGCGAATTGGCTGAGAGTCAGCGGTCTCTGCTGCGCAATTTCGCGCAGCGTGGCGTCATGAAAGACCACATAAGGTGGCATGCCGACCTCATCCGCCAATTGCTTGCGCAACCTTCGCAACGCCTCGAACAGCGAGCTGCCGTGGGCGTGATCAGCGGTGGGTGCGGAGTCGGTCGTGGAGCGGGCGGTTTTGGCGGCGACGGCGAGTTGCACGGGCCGCTCACCACGCAGTACCTGCCAGCTCAATTCGTTGAGCAACAGCACCGGATAACCGTCTTGCGTTTCCGCGATCATGCCCTGGTGCAGCAGTGAGCGCGCGAGCGCGCGCCACTCATCCAGCGAACGTTGTTTGCCGAGGCCATAGACGCTCAAACTAGCGTGACCGCGCGATATGATGCGCTCGGAGCGGCTGCCTCGAAGGATGTCGATCACATAGGCGGCGCCGAATCGTTCGCCGCGTTGCCCGAGGCGCGCGACGCAGGACAGGAGCTGCCGGGCTTCCACGCTGACATCGCGCACAGTACGCGGTTCGCAACAATTGTCGCAGGCGCCGCAGGGTCCGCTGAAGATCTCATCGAAGTAGCGGAGCTGAATGGCGCGCCGGCACTCAGTGGCTTCGGCATAATTCAGCACCTGACGTAGTTGCTGACGTGCAATGCGCTGCTCGTCCTCGAGCACCGCCCCGCTGTCCGGATCCATTTTCTGCTGTATGAGATATTCCGCGGTACGGATGTCTGCCGGCCCGAAATACAGTATGCAGGTGGCCGGATCTCCGTCACGTCCGGCGCGCCCGGACTCTTGATAATAACCCTCCAACGTTCTGGGCAAATCATAGTGTACTACCCAGCGGACATCGGGTTTATTGATGCCCATGCCGAAGGCTATCGTAGCGACCATGACCTGGGCGTCGTCACAGATGAACGCTTCTTGATTGTCGCGCCGCTTGGCGGCTTCCAGGCCGGCATGATAGGCCCGTGCGGCGACGCCATCGGCTTGCAGTTGCGAACAAAGCTCCTCAACGCGCTTACGCGATAGGCAATAGACGATGCCGGCACCGCCGCGGCGGACCTGAGCAAGCAATTCCGCATAGCTACGCGCATTCTTTGGCCGCACGCGGTAGAAGAGGTTGGGTCGGTTAAAACTTGCGATGTGAACGGCCGGATTACGGAGCGCAAGCTGTGTTGCAATGTCCAAGCGCACCCGTGCCGTGGCAGTCGCGGTAAAAGCGAGCAAAGGAACATGCGGATAGCGTTTGCGCAGCATGGAGAGCTGTCGATACTCTGGCCGAAAGTCGTGGCCCCACTCGGACACACAGTGCGCCTCGTCAATGACGAAAGCGTTTATTCCGGGAGTCACGCTCAAATTTTTGAGCGGCCCGTCGAGAAACTCCGCGAGTAATAGACGCTCCGGCGCAAGATAGACCAGCTTGTATTCTCCGCGCAGTAGCGCCGCGATGCGCTGACGTATTTCCTCGCCACGCAACGTCGAGTTGATCAAGGTGGCGGCGACAGCGTTGTCCTGGAGTAATCGAACCTGGTCTTGCATCAGCGCAATCAGGGGCGAAACCACGATGCTGACCCCAGTCTGCAGTAGCGCCGGCAGTTGAAAGCAGAGCGACTTGCCACCGCCCGTCGGCATTAGCGCCAGCACATCCCGACCCGCAAGAACGTCGCGGACCACGCCCTCCTGACCGGGTCGGAAGCTGTTGAAACCGAAAGTACGTTGCAGCGCTGCGCAAAGGTCCATCATGCCGCCGGCATTGTAACGATCTTGACGGTGGCCGCACCGCCCTGATTTTGGGAGTTTCGTTGAATTTAAATTGTGGCCGCCAGCCTGACGCCGGCCGGCGCCAAGTAGAATACGTACTGGGCCCGACAGGAGCGCAGGAAACTTCGCGCGGTGTGTCCGGCTCGACTCAACACGGAGCGATGCGTCAACCACACCACGGTGGCGGTGCTTACGAAGAAAATACGATGAGCCGAGCGCGTCAAGGCCCGCAACGGACTGGCAAGTCCAGCTCGCAGCGTTAATAGCAGCTGAGACTCGAATCCCACATGGGCAAGCTCATCGGAAACCATGGTACGGCAGAGAACCTGCAAGCGCTCACAATCCGTAACCGATTCGAGTGCGCGGTAATATACGTTTCCAATCAGCTCAGCGCTGATGAGGACACTTAGATACAGTTGCAGCCCGGCGAGTCGTCGTATATGACGAAAAACCCGATCGGTCCAGTCGGTTCTCTTCAACGGCATCCGATGATCCCGCATGAAAGCCCGCAAGAGCGATGAATGACGTTGCTCCTCTCGGATGAGCAAATCAATTATCCTGACCAAAGAAGGGAGCTGCTTCGCGCACGCGAAGCGTTCTGCCGCTCGCAGAAGTGTCCGTCCATCAGACTGCTCGCCGAGCTGAAAAGTTGCGATGGAGGACGCAATGACTTGCAGTTCATCGGGCCTCAGCACATCGCGAAGGCCGTCAGGAACACGGCGCGGGTGCAGGGCGTGATGTTCGAAGTGATTCAACCAAACCTCAAGATCTCCGGGACTCATGCCGCCAACCCTCCTGATAGCACTACACCGAGTGTGAGAGCTCATTCGGGTAATGCTGTGGAGGAATTCGGGCGGATTGTGGCGGCGGATTGCCTCGTCCCGGATGCATCATGTCTTAGTACTTCGCATCGACTCGCACCATCACTGCGCGCGGCGCTCCGTACCAATTGTTGGACAGGGACGACCCAAGCGTTTCGTAATAGACTCGATCGAAAACGTTGCTGACCGTGACCGCGGCCTGCCAGTGGGACTGGATCTGGTAGCCCGCTCGAAGATCTGCCACCGCGTAAGGTCTTTGCACGGCGTGGATAGTGGGCGATCGCGCGGTGCAGTTGCCCGATAAGCTAAAGACGCACGGAAACTCCTGCCACTGGCTGCTTTGGGCGCGCAGAGTTCCTCCAACAGTCCAGCGATTTAAAGGCCCGCGCAGGCCCTTGCTCGTCCATACCTTCAGTAGATGCCGAGGAGTCACGCTCGACAATTTGCCAACGGCCGCAGCTTGATTGGTATTTAATGTATAGCCCGCCGCGAGAAGCCATTCCGGAGCTGGGTTACCGCTGAACTCCATATCGAATCCACTACTCCGGTTGGTGCCCGTCAGAAAGCAGCAATAGAGTGAACCCGGGACAGGCCCCGCAGCCGTCGGATCGGGTATCGGCACATTTCGCTGCGCGACCTTGTACAGGACCACGGAGCCATTGACGGCGCCATCCCGCCAGACCCCCTTCGTCCCCACCTCGAGATCGGATCCTCGGGCGGCGCCCACGAGATTGCCGTCAGGCCGCTGCGCCGCTCCGATATTTGTATAGACATCGGCATAACTCGCGTAGAGAGAATAGTGATTATCAACATGGTAAGTCACGCCCGCGTAGGGGGTAACCACAGCCGAATTTCCGAGCTCCGCCGACATGCTACCGTGCACTCCGAGTATGGGTGAGAACAAATACACCCTGCTAAGCGTGCGATCGCTGCTGATGCGTGCGCCACCGACGATCGACCAGGCGTCGTTGAGGTACGTCCGCATCGAGGCAAAGGCGCCGCCCTGTCGGTAGGTCGCGGAAGCCTGCGCGTCCAACGTCGGACCGCCGCTAATTTGCGGATCTGGATAGGCTGCCGGGTTATAGGCGAAAGCATTGGCCACCGGTGATCCGAATTGGACGAATTCACCGAACGAGAGTAAGTCGATAAGTCGAGTGAAATCGCCGCCGAACGCCGCCTCTTCACGGCGGCCGAACCAGTCGAAGGTACTGGTGAAGGTGATGTCGAAGGCCATCTGTTGCTCAGTATTCGGACGAGTGGTGAAGGCCGCGGAGGGCGGCAGAGGAATGCCGTTCGTGAGTGGGTTTAGCGGCCCAGCGAATTGGCCGTACCCGTAATCGACCGACCCCGTCCACGCCGATGCATCTGCCCTAATCTTCCAACCCGGAGCGAACTCATGCCGCAGCTGCGCATAGACTTCCCGAAGCCGAGTGCGGTAATACGCCCAGCCGAATCCCAAAGCCGTATTTCGCGGCAGATGCGGGTCGCTGCCGTCATAATATAGCGGCACTCCACTCGCGACCGGTACCGCATCGTCCGATTGGTAGCTGGCCCCGAGGGTCAGAAGGGTTGCGGGCGTGACATCGATTTCGAGCGCCGCGAACAGCTTGCGTCGCTTCAAGCTCGCCATCGCATAAAAGTAGTTCCGATCTTCGTAGACACCGTCCAGTCGTCCACGCACAGCGCCGTCAAAGCCGAGCGGCCCCGTCATGTCGAGTTCCGCCCGCTCGTTATTCCAGGAACCAGCCGAGGCGTTGAACATGAACACTTCGGTATCTAGCGGATGTTTTCGGACCAGGTTTACTGTCCCTCCGGGATTTCCGATGCCGCCGAACAGCGCGTCGGCTCCGCGCAGGACTTCGATGTGGTCGTATTCGCTCAAGTCCGGGGTACCCAGAAACAACACCTGCGAATTGATCATTGACGTCATCGCGGCGCCCCCATCGACATGAAACGCTGTAATCTGATAACCGCGGGAGTAGAACTGTTCGTCGAGCGAATCCGCGCGGACCGCAGTGATGCCTGCGGCATGCTCGAGCGCGCTAGCGAGGTCGTTATCGTTCTGTTGACGTATTTGCTCACGTGAGATGATCGAGATCGTCTGCGGAATGTCACGTAGTGGCGTTTCGGCGCGCGTGGCAACCAGTCCCTCCGCCGTGCCGGTGACGATTATTTCGTCGCTGTCCGGATTCGACGCTGTCTTGAGGTTACTGCGCGCGTTGTCGTTTTGGCGCGTGATGGATTTGGAATGCCGGTGGCGCTGCGGCGCCTTCCGCATCGGCGGCTGGCGCATGCGCCGTCGGCTCGATCTGAACGGTGTTTGTATTGATCAACCTGAAGGTCAATTTCGAATACACGAGAAGCGAACGGAGCGCCTCCACAAGCGTGTACTTTCCTTCGAGTGCCGGGGCACGCAGTCCGTCGGTAAGGCGGGAAAAGAAGATGACCTGGATGCCGCTCTGCCTAGAAAACTCCTGCAATGCATCGCTGAGCGGTTGGCCGGCGATCTTCAGCAGGTATCTCTGTGGCTCGCCGGCCGACGGTTCCTTACTCTCCGCGGCCTTACCGTCCGCGCAGGTCCACGCAAGAACCATTGCGAAAACGCAAAGCAGGCCCCTGCCGCTGACCCGTGATTTCATCGGCCGGAAGGCGCACTCTCGTCGACTGTCACGATATGACCGCCGGCGCCGTCATCCCGAATTCGCACGCCCGGAATACTGGAGAGAAACCTAAGAAACGAGGTCGGGTCATTGGACGTGAATGCTCCTGTGATCTCTTGATCCCTCAATTCCGTGCTGGCGATCTTGATACGCTCGCGGTTGTACCGGTTGAACTCCTCGGACACTTCCCCTACGGATCGATGCTCGAAAATGATCTTGTGCTGAGTCCACGAAAGCGCGGCGGCCAAGTTGACTCCGTGTTGCGGCACGAACGATCCAGCCGGCGTGATGACCAGCTGATCGGCCACTCCGAGCGTAGGCACTGGTATGCCGCGCTCTGGCCACCCTTCGGGGGAAAGCACGGCGACCCGGCCTTCAGTCACGGTGACCGTGGTTCGAGTTGGCCGCACATCGACATCGAACTGCGTGCCTACCGCCCGCAGCGTCGCGTCTCCCGCGCGCACTTCAAATGGGCGCGCGGTATCGTGAGCCACCTCGAACAAGGCTTCGCCGGTCACTAACCTAACCTGTCGACGGTCTCCGCGCAGCCGCACTTCAATCTTCGAGGCGCTGTTCAAGGTCACGCTCTATGTATATCGAACGCTTCTAAAGCGAGCCGTGGCAACGTCTCCGTGCGACCAGAGCGGGTGAATGAACCGATGAGAAATGAGTCGTCTTACCAAGCGCGAAGAGATTTACCCATGCAAGCCACTGATTATTTAAACAATGCAGCGAACGAAGATATACCCACCGCCATTCCGAACCTTATCGACGCCGCGGTAGCGGCCTTCGACGCGGATCCGGTTACCTCGCGCCGCTATCTCTCGCGTGCGTCGGTGCTCCTGGGCGTAAGGCATGGGGCGCGCGGTGGCGAGAGCGCGAGGCGATCGGAATCTCGAGGCGGATTGTTATCATGGCAGCTGAACCGCGTGGTCGACTACATCGAGACACACTTAGCGGACAAAATCACTGCAGTCGATCTCGCGGGTCTCATCAACGTGAGCATGGGACAGTTATTTCGAGCCTTCAAGATCAGTGTCGGTGTAACTCCCTTTCACTACATCGCCAGGCGGCGCGTCGAGCTTGCATGCACGATGATGAGGACAACGCGGGAGCCGCTATCTCAGGTTGCGGTTGGCTGCGGGCTATGCGACCAGGCGCATCTCTGTAAAGTGTTTCGCAGCGTACTCGGTATGACACCATCGGCCTGGCGTCGAGCGATGACCGAGTAAGCTCGATTTAAAGTCAAGTTCCCTGCGTCTGCCATGGTTGCGCCCGTAGCGACCCCTCCCTGGCGCGTTGTAATACCGTCAAAGATCCCCATAATTGCTGAGATGCCGAATTTTTGACTGCGCGGAGGATTGATGGCAACGCAACTCAAAATTGATTTTGTTTCGGACGTGTCGTGTCCGTGGTGTGTGATTGGGCTCAAGTCATTGGAGACCGCGCTGGCAACACTCCAGGGCGAAGTCGCGGCGGATTTGCACTTTCAACCGTTCGAACTGAATCCCCAGATGGGCGCTGAAGGCCAAGACATCATGGAGCACATCGCCCAAAAGTACGGGTCTACGCCTACGGATATCGATCGCAACAGGGAGAATATAAGGGCTCGAGGCGCCGAACTGGGATTCGAATTCAACATGCAAAAGCGGGGCAGAATCTATAACACCTTTGACGCGCATAGACTCCTGCATTGGGCGGGGACCGAGGGCAAGCAGGAGGCGCTTAAGCACGCGCTGTTCTCAGCCTATTTTACCGAGGGTCGGAATCCCAGCGATCATTCAGTCCTGCTGGATGTTGCGCAAAAGGTCGGGTTGAATGCGAAGCGCGCGGCCGAGATTTTAGAATCGGATGAATACGCCGCCGAAGTGCGCGGGCGCGAAAAGTTTTACGCGGATCGGGGCATCCGGGCGGTACCCTCCGTGATCATAAACGATCAGCACCTGATTCAAGGCGGTCAGCCGGCTGAGGTATTCGAGAAGGCGTTGCGACAGTTGGCGGGACGATAGCCTGATTGATTCAAGTCAGGAATTCTCGCAAGGCGCGGGGAGGCATTGTCGCAACTAGCGCGCGCCACTGTTACCCGGGGAAATCACCCTGCCCAAGTCGGAGGCACGGCTGAGGCGGTCGAATAAATCATAGGCTAAACGCGAAATTCGCGTGATTGTCTCCTCGCCGGCACGCTCACTTTTAAGATATGTGCTCATGACGCAGATCACGTAAGGCCGATCCTTAACAAACACGATGCCGGAGTCGTTGCGCACCCCCTCAAGTTCGCCCGGCTTGTTAGCAATTTTTAAATCCGCCGGCAGATCACGCGGTATCCAACTGTCCTTGTGAGTTGCCAGCACGTTGAAGAAATCGTCGAGCAGCGGCGCCTCGATTACCTTGCCGCGATAGATCTGCTCCAGCAGGGTCATCATCTCGCGCGGCGTAGAGATATTCTCTCTACCCTGAGCCGCTGCCTGAAGGTCCATCATCTTTCGGCGGAGTTGCGTGTGCGCAAGACCGAGCGATTCCGTCAAGCGCACCACGTTGTCCATGCCGACGCGATCGATTAGGACATTTGTGGCGGAGTTATCGCTGACGGCTACCATGATCGTCGCGAGATCATGGTTAGTGAGCGAAGACACTCCGGCTGTTAGGCCACCGAGGATGGCGCTATCGGGAACGATATCCGCGACGCGCACCACATACCCATCCGTCAACCTTGCTTTGCCGCCCGCACCGTGCGCCGCCTGCTGCGCCTGATGATAAAGCTCCGCCAGCACAGCGATCTTGATAGAACTAGCCTGCGGAAACACCTCGTCAGGACGAACGAAAAATGTTTGCCCGGATTTCAGATCCAAGATAGCAACGCCAAGAACGCCGTCGAGTTGCTGTTCCTCCTCGGCAATTGCCAGCCGGAGGTGATCCCACAACACTTGTTGTTTGAGATTGGCGTCCACCGCATGCGCAACCGCGGACCACACCAGCAAAACCAAGACAGCCAGCCGCTTGGGCACCCCAGTCATCTCCCTCGATACAGGCGTTGATCTTACTCCGACTTTCTCGGCTCACCTATGGCGTCAATCTGTTGCCGACGGTGCTCTACCGCTGACCACAAGCACGCTGCGCCGAGTTGGCATTGAAACCAGGGTATATTAATCTCTGATGAGGGAAAGGGTGGCAAACAGGCCGCCAAGGATCCGGTGCTCGTAGTCCGCTTTGGCGTTCACAAGCCGTGCAGCAGCCGCAATTTCGACGGCGATCGCCGGCGTGCTTGCTGGGATGGGTTCGAGTCATCGCAGCAGCTCATTTTCGCGGACTCGTTGTAAAACCCACGCGGTGGGTCCGCCGCATGAAAACGGTATCGGGAGACGCAATGCACCGCCCCAAGACGATGTGCCTCGACGAAACTCACGATCCACCGGGAGCCGACGACGGGCGCAAGCCGATCGCCCACCGCCCGCTATCAAACCTGCGAGGGCTTTCCTACGCGATACTTTGCGCTGTGGCTTGCGGCTGCGGAGGAGGAGGCGGCGGCAGCAGCAGCAATACACCGCCACCGCCACCGCCACCGCCGCCACCGACCACCGCCACACTTCTCGCCGCCACGAATGCGACGACCGGGACTATCGAGATCCTCACGATCGACACACACACCGGCACCCCAACGCCGATCACCGGAGATCCTTTGCCGGATGGGCCGACGCCGTCGGCGGTTGCGATTGATCCCCAGAAACGGTTTCTGTACGTGGCTTCCACCTCGGGCGAGGTGAGAGGGTACATCATCAACCCATCGACCTTGAACCTGACGGCCGTCACCGGGAGTCCGTTTTCGACTAGCGCCCAGTCCGTCGCGATCGCTCTTGATCCCAGCGGACAATTTGTGCTGACGGCTAACGGCAGCGCGAACACCGTGTCGGTATTCAAGATTGGCTCGACCGGCGCCCTTGTTGAAGTGACGGGAAGTCCCTTTGCCGCCGGAGCGGATCCCAGCGCGCTCGTCGTTGCCGCAGGTCAATTCGTATACGCGGCGAACACGGCCGGTCGCAGCGTCTCCGTTTACCGCATGGACACGGCGAGCGGCGCTCTTACGCCCGTAGCGGGAAGTCCGTTTTCCACCGGAGGGTCGCCGAACGGATTAGTCGTTGATCAGGCAAACAGCCATGTCTACACCACCGAATCGCAACCGAACGAATTGTCCGGATTCACGATCAATGCCACTACCGGCGCTCTAACGGCTATTCCCGGCAGCCCGTTCGCGGCCAGCTATGCAATCCGGTCGCCAGTCATGGATGCGGAAGGCAAGCGGCTGCATGTAGCGAACGGGACCGACGTCGACTGCTTTCTGGTCGACGCGAGCTCGGCAGCATTGACGGAAATTGGACTGTCCTCCACGAACGGACGAGCCATTGCCTTGGCGCTCGATGGTCCAGACAACTTCCTATATGTGCTGGACAATGTCGCCAATCAGATCGAGGTGTTTTCAATCGGTCCGACCGACGGCTCGCTGACGCTCATCACCGGAAGCCCCTTCGCGCTGTTTCCGGGCGCAAGCAACCAAGGTCTCGGGCCAAACGCGATCACCGTACAGCACTGAAGGCGGCAAGCTGCACAGCGATGCCAACTCCAGTTGGCGTATGTGTCTCGCCTTCATAAATCATGCGCGCGGTGTCGTTACAGCCCTAAGTTTTCGAACGCTCAATAGCCGCGCCAAAGCACCCTCGTTCAATATGGGATCGCCGCTGAATTCTTCCGCAATGAAATCCATGAAAACGCTCGCTCGCCGCGGTAGCAAGCGCTTCGCAGGGTAAACGATGTGTATGGGTGCGAACGGCCCCGCCTCATTGACCAAGAGCGGCTCCACTTTTCCTGCATTCAACTCCTTCTCGAATAACCACACTGGCGCGTACGCGATGCCGATCCCGTCTAGCACAGCACGGTAGATGCCGTCGGGCGTGTTGACCTTCAGACGCCCATTGACCGTCACCTCGGTGGTTCGAAATGGCCAAGTACTCCCAGAGCGCGCCAGGGAATAGACGACGCAGTTGTGTTGTAACAGGTCCTCAGGCTGGAGCGGAGTGCCGTGTAGCGACAGATATTCAGGGCTAGCGACGCAGACTCGTTCCGAGGTGCCGATGCGGCGTGCTCTCAAGGTGCTGTCGTCGAGTACCCCAATGCGGATCGCTACATCAACGCCCTCCTCGACCAGGTCTATGAAGCGATCGCCAATCTGCAGATCCAGATCCATTGCCGGGTAACGATCGAACAGCGTTCTTATCCGCGGCAGGATATGGCTTCGACCGAGAATGGTCGGGCACGCCACGCGCAGCATGCCTATCGGTTTATCTTCACCGCGGGCGTTGGACTCGGCTTCCTCGACAGCATCAAGCACTCGCCTGGCGGCTGAGTAGTAGCGCTCCCCCTCTGGAGTGAGCGTGAGCTTCCGTGTGGAGCGATGCAGCAGCCGCGTTCCTAAGTACTGCTCCAACGCCGCGACATGGCGGCTCACGTTTGGTTGGCCGATTCCTTGTTCGCGGGCGACCGCCGAGAAGCTCCCCGTTTCCACGGCGCGCGCGAAAATCCGCATCAAGTGAAGGCGATCCATCCCGCTGCCTCGGTAACATTCATGCTTAACACGGCATGAATCATATGCGAATCTTGGTACTTATAGCTAAAAAACAATGAGTGGATACTCGCCCTCTGACATCCACAGGAGAACACCGATGGGCAAGCTTGAAGGCAAAACCGCAGTTATCACTGGCGGTACCTCGGGGATTGGGCTCGCCACAGCTAGGCGTTTCGTCGCGGAAGGCGCTCATGTATTCGTCATGGGTCGGCGTCGCGCCGAACTCGATGCGGCCGTTAAGCAGATCGGCGGCAAGGTTACGGGTGTTCAAGGGGATATCGCCAAGCTCGCAGACCTTGACCGCCTGTACCAACAGGTCAAGGAGACCGAAGGCAGGATCGATGTGGTCTTCGCCAACGCCGGCATCGGAGAGGTAGTGCCCCTCGGGGCCATCTCCACCGAGCATTTCGACCAAGTCTTCAACGTCAATGTCAGGGGCACGCTGTTTACGGTGCAAAAGGCTTTGCCGCTGCTGAGAGACGGCGGCTCGATCATCCTGACCGGGTCCATCGCAAGCGTAAAAGGTCTTCCCGGTTTCGGTGTCTACAGCGCGAGCAAGGCTGCCATCCGTTCCTTTGTGCGGACGTGGACCTTGGAACTGAAGGATCGGAAGATTCGCGCCAATGTGATAAGCCCCGGCACCATCGATACACCTATTTTGGCTGGACTGCCGAAAGAGGCGATTGCCCAGATTGTCTCCTCAATTCCCATGGGCCGCATGGGCGAGGCCGACGAAATCGCCAACGCCGCGTTGTTTCTCGCGTCCGATGACTCGACTTTCGTCACTGGAATCGAGTTGTTCGTAGACGGAGGGACAGCGCAGATCTAGAGTCTTCATCGATGAATTGGTGCGCGGCAGTTCCGCACATGAGCTTGGCGAGATTTCAGGCAAGACCTGCCGGTATCCGGGGTCGCGTAGAATCTCCGAAAACGCCGCTCACGGCCAGCGCGTTCAGTCTGTCGGACGCCGACGCGCACACGGCTCGATTGGAATTCATTGGAGGATATGGCATGGCAAACAACGATCCCGTAAACAGCAATCAGCCCAGCGGCTACGTCCCGCCGACAGTATGGGTCTGGGACAAGGAGAACGGCGGCCAGTTTTCGCGCATCAATCGCCCAATATCCGGCGCGACGCATGACAAGGAGCTGCCGAAAGGCAAGCACCCGTTCCAGCTCTATTCGCTGGGAACGCCCAACGGCCAGAAGGTAACGATCATGCTCGAGGAACTGCTCGCCGCGGGTCACAAAGGCGCGGAATACGACGCCTGGCTGATCCGGATCGCCGATGGCGAACAGTTCTCGAGCGGCTTTGTCGCGATCAATCCCAATTCGAAGATTCCTGCGATGCTCGACTGCTCGACTGATCCGCCGACGAAGCTATTCGAGAGCGGCTCGATGCTCTTCTATCTAGCTGAAAGGTTTCAAGCCTTCCTGCCCACCGAGCATTACAAGCGTGCGGCGACGATGAACTGGCTCATGTGGCAGATGGGCTCCGCGCCGTTCGTTGGCGGCGGGTTCGGTCATTTCTACGCCTATGCACCTTTCAAGATCGAATATGCGATCGACCGTTATGCGATGGAGACCAAGCGGCAGCTGCACGTGCTCGAAGCGCACCTGGCGAAGAACGAGTACATGGCTGGCGATGAGTATACGATCGCCGATATGGCGATCTGGCCTTGGTACGGTGCGATTATGCGCAGCGCCTATAGTGCGCAGGAATTCCTATCCGTCCACGAATACAAGAACGTCAATCGCTGGGTAGATCTGATCGGAAAGCGACCCGCGGTGAAGCGCGGCCGGATGGTCAATCGGACCTTCGGGCCGCCTGACGAACAGCTGCCCGAAAGACACGACGCAGCCGACTTCGACAAAATCGCGAGGAGTTAGTGCGGGCGTACCGCTGAATCCGTGCTCGCTGTGCGTCTCATACCGAGCTTTCCACTGGTACAAAGCGCCAACACTCGGTTCTGTTCGGTCTTGGTCATGGCTAAATGCGAACCCGAAGGTCGCGGGGCGTAACAAGGCATCCCAGGCCGATCGTGAACGATCAGTAACTCAATCCTGGCTCTCCGGCGGGAAACAAACTGTCGGCAATTCCGCGGCGAGCGAGGGCTTCGAGCAATAGCTCAGGCGGCTCGTCCCGACGCTCGTCGGTGAGCTGGAACACACCCCAGTGAATCCCGAGCCCTCGGGCAGCTTCGAGGTCCTCAAGGATCTTCACGGCCTCGGTGGGATCCGTGTGCTGCGCACTCATGAACCAGCGCGGCGCATAGGCGCCGATGGGGATCAACGCCAAATCAGGCCGACCAATTCTTTCCCGCACCGCCCGGAAGATGCGCCCGTCCCCATAGCCGGTGTCGCCGGCGAAATAAACTTGGCCGCCGTCCGTACTCAGCATGAATCCGGACCAGAGCGCCATGCGTCGGTCTCGTCCTGTGCGCGACGACCAGTGATAAGCCGGCACGATCGTCACCGCCCCGCCCTTGCCGATGTCGATACGGTCCCACCAGTCGCCAGCAACGACCCGCACCCCTTGAATCGCCCGCCGCAGAATCGCGTCGTTGCCGAGCGACGTCACCATAAGCGGACGGTGTTCGGCGTTGAGGCGCCGCAGGGTCAACAGATCCATATGATCGTAATGATTGTGACTGAGCAGTACGGCGTCGATTGGCGGCAAAGCCTCGAAGGCGATTCCGGGCGCCCACACGCGCCGCGGCCCGACGAATGGAAGCGGGCTTGCCCTCTCCGACCACACGGGGTCGGTCAGGACGTTGAGACCCCCAGCCTGAATGAGCGCGCTCGCGTGGCCAACGATAGTCGCTCGCAATCCCGTGACGCGACACTCCGGAATGGCTTGCCGCATGGAGACCGACCGAGGCCATCGCGCAGCCCGTTCCTTCAACTTCCAGCGCAGGAGATCGCGAAAGCCCCGATCAGTTTCGGCGTGGTCAGGATTGAAAAAGCGCAGCCCGTCAAAATGATCGCTCGGTCGACCGGAGTAGTATGGATTCATGGATCGAGGGTCCTCTTAGTGTTCTGTTCAGGTTACAGAAAATAAGCAAAGCATTCGGAGGCGAACGAGGTCCTCCCGTGGCACTTCGAGCGTCAGCCCGCGAGCAATCGCCCTAGCACCGCCTCGAACAATGAGATCGCCGCCGATCATCCGGGCGGCCTTCTGCCGGCGACGACGATGGGTTCGCCGAGCGCTCGCCGATATTCCTCCTCGCCGATCGCATCCACCGAACGCAGCTTCCCCAACAGTTCGTCGATCAGCAAGCGCAGCCCAGGCCCTGGCGTGCCGTGCGCGAATGAACTCTGGTACTTGATCGGCCCGGGGATGATCACGACCAGGAAGGCCATCTCGGCCGGCGTCAGCGCCTGGGGTTCGCGACCGAAATAGAAGTGGGCCGCGGGCCGCAGGCCACGCAGGTCCGGTCCCCATTCGATGATATTCAGGTAGATCTCGAGGATGCGATGCTTGCCGAGCGCCGACTCGAGCAGAAACGTGATCGCCAGTTCCTCCAGCTTGCGTCCGAGCTGCTTGTCGCGCGAGAGGAAGAGGTTCTTGGCCAGCTGCTGGGTAATTGTCGACGCGCCGCGCGCGGCGCTGCCGCGCGACCAGTTGGTGAGCAGCGCCGTGGGCAGTTCGCGCAGGTCGATACCGCGATGCCCGTAAAAGCCAGCGTCTTCGGCGAGCAGCAGTGTGCGGACGAACAGCGGCGGAACGTCGCGCAGGGCGATAAAATCGGGGGATGCGGGTGAGACGTCGATGGGACGGTGCGGGCCGGCGCCTTCATCGGAACTGAAGATAAAATCGCCGCGCAGGCGCGCGATCGCCGGCGGCATCTGGCGTGGCGGAGTGAAGTCGATCCTCTGGCTCACCGAGAGCGAGGCAGGATCTGACGGGCGTCCGCGTACACGCACATCGATCCTGGCCGAGCCAAGGCCATGCTCACCGCCGGGCGCTAATCCCAGGCCTTCGGGCACAGCAAGACCCGATGCGCTCAGCAGTTGTGCAAAGTCCAGCCGCTGCACGCCGAGTGCGAGATCGATGACCGGATCGGTGTTGAGCTCGCGCAGCGCAATCGAGCCCGACAAGTCCGCACCGGCCACCGTCGCGTGGAGCTCGGGGATCTCGATCGTGCCCCCGGGCCGCTGCCAGGCGCCATCGAATCGCAGGGTCACGTCCGTCGGATCGCCGAGCTGCGGTTCGTCGGCGGCGTTATCCGCCAATGCACTCAGGCGCGCGCCGCGCACACCCATGTCCACGTGGAAACTCAGCGCATCGGTGCTTGCCTGAAGATCCACGCGGCCGTCTACGGTACCACCGTCGAACAGCGGGTGGGCGTCGCGCTGCACATCGAGTAGACGGCTGACGTCGAGCCCACGTGCCTCGACGTTCCACGCGCTGCGCAGTGGATTTTCGAGCTTGCGAATTGAGAGGCCGGCCTGTGGTTCCACCAGAGTGAGCCGGAGGTCTCCGCCGCGAAGGCCCGCGATGTCCCAGGCAGTGGCCGGCGAGCTGACCCTGACCCCCGCTGGGCCGGCGAGAGCAGCGGCGCGAACTGCGAGTCGCAGGCGGCCCGGCCACGTGGCCCCGATCATGTCGGCATGCAGTCGCATTCCATGACCGAAGTCGAGATCGAACCCCTCCAGTCGCAGCAACGGCCAGACGCCGACGTGTACCCCCTCGATTCGGACAACCATGCCATGGCGCACGGCCGCGGACTCGATCCGCGCACGCACCGCGTGCTCGAGCATGGGTCTCAACAACAGCGCGGCCAGGCTTGCAAGCAGTACCGCGGCAATCGCTCCGACCCACCGCCATCGCCTGCGCGTTCGAAACGTATACATCGACGCAAGGATGCCACATTCGGATCGCGCACTGGCTGATGGCCGTCGGGTCGCAGACGGCCTCCGAAATCTTCAGGTTAAGGATTCCCTGCTAGAGGACGAGCCCGACAATCGTATCCTCGAATGCGCCGTGGAGGGCAAGAGCAATGCTCAATTTGAAGAAACATGGAGAGATACGAATACTCCCGCTCCGGTAATTCATAGACGAATTTTCGGAACAGAACACCTAAGTGGCGGGTGCCAATTGTTAACAAAAGCCGCCGAGGTAGGCATCGCCTATAGAATGCGCGAGCACCGTCCTTTTCGATGGTGCTGCGGTACTCGCATTTCCCGTCCCATCAACTGGCGCGGGCGGCCGCCAAAGTCCTGAGACCTTACACATTGATTTTGGTGGTGAGAGAGGGACTCGAACCCTCGACCTCGGCATTATGAGTGCCACGCTCTAACCAGCTGAGCTACCTCACCACGAAGAGCGGCGGATTGTGTGCAGCTACGCACCCGCTGTCAAGGCAAGTTTGCCACCTAATGACGGAAAATCAATAACTTAGCGCGGTAAAGCGTTAACTCTCACGACCGGCGAATGCCGGAGCAGTATCCGTATAGCTATATATATGACCGCTCCCCGCGGGGCGCGTCAATAAGCCAAAGTGATGCATTTCGACAATTAGACGTTGAACCTAAAATGCATCACATCCCCTTCCTTGACGATGTACTCCTTGCCTTCCAATCGCAACTTTCCGGCTTCCTTGGCGCCGGACTCGCCTCTGAAGGCAATGAAATCATCGTAGGCAATCACTTCGGCGCGAATGAATCCTCGCTCGAAATCGGTGTGGATCACCCCCGCCGCTTGCGGCGCAGTCGCACCCGCATGCACCGTCCACGCGCGTACCTCTTTTACACCCGCCGTGAAATAAGTCTGCAGTCCCAACAGAGAATAGCCGCCGCGTATCACCCGATTGAGCCCTGGCTCGTCCAGTTTCAGTTCCACCAGAAACTCCGCTCGGTCGGCCTCTTCGAGTTGCGCGATCTCGGCCTCAATGGCCGCGCAAATGGGCACGACGATGGCCCCTTCGGATTTCGCGATCTCGCGCACCCGATCAAGACGAGGATTGTCGCTGAAGCCGCCCTCATCGACATTCGCGACGTACATTACGGGCTTATCGGTGAGTAAATGTAGGTCGCGCAACAACGCATGCTCATTGACGTCGAGCTTGAGCAGCCTCACCGCTTTCGCTTGATTCAACTGCAGCCGTACCTTCTCCAGCAGATCGCGCAGTCTGACGGCGTCCTTATCTCCAGTCTTTGCGGCCTTCAGCGCCTTCTGGTATGCGCGCTCGACGCTATCTAAGTCCGCTAAGGCCAATTCGGTGTTGATCACTTCGATGTCGCTGGCCGGATCGATCTTGCCCGCCACATGGATGATGTCGTCGTTCTCGAAACATCGCACCACATGTGCAATCGCATCGACTTCGCGAATGTGCGCAAGGAACTTGTTGCCCAGCCCCTCGCCCTTGGAAGCGCCGGCAACCAAGCCGGCAATATCCACAAACTCTACCGTGGTCGGCAGAATCTTCTCGGGATGCACGATGGCGGCAAGCTTTGCCAGGCGCGGGTCCGGCACCGGCACAACGCCGACATTCGGATCGATGGTACAAAACGGATAATTTTCTGCCGCAATCTGCGCACGCGTCAACGCGTTGAACAGAGTCGATTTGCCGACATTAGGTAAACCGACGATACCGCAACGAATGGGCATTAAACTTTTCCTGCACGGCTGTGCAAACGCGTCATGGCGCGCTCAGCGCCTTGGTCCAGCAGCAGCGGAATGCAATCCACCGCAGTGCCGACCGCCTCCAGTATGAGATCCTCTTCGCTGCGCGGCGCCCGCGTCAGTACATAATCGATCACCTCGGCTTTGTTGCCGGGATGGCCGATGCCTAGACGCATCCGCCAAAATCCTTCGCCGATGTGCGCGATGCTATCGCGCAGACCGTTGTGACCGCCGTGGCCGCCGCCCTGCTTCAAACGCACGCTGCCGACCGGCAGGTCGAGCTCATCATGGGCGACCAAAATATTTTCCGCCGAAATCTTATAGAAGTCGCTGAGCTGCCGGATCGATAGGCCGCTGCGGTTCATGTAAGTTGTGGGTTTGAGCAACACGATCTCATGGCCGTCGATGCTGACCTTGGCCGTTTCCCCAGAAAATTTCCGATAGTCGCGGAAATCCCCGCCGTAGCGCCGCGCAAGCAGATCCACAAACCAGAAACCCGCATTGTGGCGGGTCACCAGGTGTTCAGGGCCTGGATTGCCCAAGCCAACGATGATGCGCAACGGTAAACCAGCCATTAGGTCGACACTCGAGCCTTGAAAAGACAAGGGCCGTCAAACGACGGCCCTCCTGACACAACGCTTTAGAAAATTATTTCTTCGCGTCTTTCTTTGCCGGTTCCTTCTTAGCATCCTCTTTCTTCGCAGGTTCGGCCTTCTTCGCCGCATCCGCTGCGGGCGCTCCGGCAGCCGCCGGCGCAGCTGCTGCCGCACCTTCCGCCGCACCAGGTACCGCTGCCGCTGCGGCAGTGGGCTCCGGCTCTTCGGCACGCGGACTATGGATAGCCACGACCGCGGCATCTTCCTTCGCCAGTTCTACGAGCACGACGCCCTCCGGAACCTTGAGCTGCGATAAGTGGATGCTTTCATTGAGCGACAGCCCGGAAATATCGACCTCGATGAATTCCGGCAAATCCTTCGGCAGACAAGAAACTTCAACCTCCGTGCGCATGTGCGAGACTAGGCCCCCCTGCGACTTGACGCCCGGGGAGACCGATGCACCCGCGAAATGCAAGGGAATGCTGATGCGGATCTTCTCGTTCTCTTCGACGCGTTGGAAATCCACGTGCACGATGGCGTTCTTGAAGGGGTGCCGTTGCACGTCCTTGAGAATTGCCGCCTGTGTCTGATCGCCCACCTTCAAATTGAGGATGGTCGAATAAAATCGCTCGTTGTCGAGCATGATCAGAAGCTTCTGATGGCTCAACGTCAGAGTCCGTGCGGCGGCATGACCGCCATAGAGAATTGCCGGCACTTTTCCGTCGTGACGCAGGCGGCGGCTCGCACCTTTGCCTTGCGTCTCGCGGAACTCGGCAACGAGTTCGAAAGAGGTTTTCATAATCTTCTCCAGTTACATCACAAACACAGCACCCTTGCATCGCGACCAATTGCAGGGGCACCGGCCTAATCGCCAAACTAATCGATATATAGCGAGCTGACCGACTCCTCATCACTGATGCGGCGGATGGTTTCCGCCAACAATCCCGCCACGCTCAGCTGGCGTATGCGGGGGCATGCCATACCGGCCTCCGACAGCGATATCGTGTCGGTAACTACCAATTCATCGAGAACCGAGCTCGCAATTCGTTCAATCGCCTGGCCGGACAAGACGGGGTGCGTAATATAGGCCACCACCTTCAGCGCCCCCTCCTCTTTAAGGGCCCGCGCCGCCTGGCACAGCGTGCCGGCCGTATCTACCATGTCATCGACCAATACGCAGGTCTTGCCCTCGACTTCGCCGATGATGTTCATCACCTTCGATTCATTCGGCCGCGGTCGACGCTTGTCGATAATGGCCAGATCCGCATCGTCCAGGCGCTTCGCGAGGGCTCGCGCGCGGACCACGCCGCCCACATCGGGAGACACTACGATCATATTCTCGTACTTTTGCTTCCAGACCTCTCCGAGCAATACCGGCGAGGCATACACGTTGTCCACCGGAATATCGAAAAACCCCTGGATCTGATCCGCATGCAAGTCAATCGTCAACAATCGGTCCACGCCCGCCCCCGCGAGCATATTTGCCACCAGCTTCGCGGTGATGGCCACTCGCGTGGCGCGCGGCCGCCGATCTTGCCGTGCGTAGCCGAAATATGGCACGACGGCCGTGATTCGCTTTGCCGATGCCCGCCGACAGGCATCGGTCATCATGAGCAGCTCCATCAAGTTCTCTGCCGGCGGGCAAGTAGGCTGTAAGAGGAATACATCTCGGCCACGGACGTTTTCCCGCAACTCGACGCTCACCTCGCCATCGCTGAAACGGTCCACATCGGCTCTGCCCAAGGGCACATGCAAATGCCGGGTAATCTCTTGCGCTAGCGCAGGATTGGCACTGCCCGTGAACAAGGCGATCGACAACGAACCGAAACCATTATTTTGCGACATCAACCTTGCTCAAAGTGGCTGGGGTGGAAGGATTCGAACCTCCGTATGGCGGGATCAAAACCCGCTGCCTTACCGCTTGGCGACACCCCAACTTGGAAAACAACCGACGACCGCCTTTCAGCTGGTCCGCAATCCTTCAAGCAAGGGAGAGTCATTCAATCCGCGAGCCAGAAAGCCGGCAAACTCCGGCGGCAACTTGCGCATGATCTCTTGCCCAAGCTCCTTAGTCTCACAAGCCAAAAAAACGCACGCCCCAGTGCCGGTCAGTCGCGCAGAGCCAAAGAGCGACAGCCAATCCAGCGCTCGTGCGACTTCCGGATAACGGCGTCGCACCACACCTAGGCAATCGTTCCTACCACCGGACGCCAGGAAACCGTGAATTGTGATGGGCGCAGAATTCCTTGTCAATTCAGGATCTTGAAATACCTCTGCCGTGCTTACAGAGACATTTGGCTTAATAATCAGATAGTTATGCTCATCCGGGGCCAGTGGCGGGAATAAAGGGGTCAGCCGTTCGCCCACCCCTTCCGCGAAGGCCGTACGGCCATGGACGAATACCGGAACATCGGCACCTAATTTGAGCCCAAGCGCGGCCAGCCTCTCAGCGGGCCAATTCAGGCCCCACAAGCGGTTTAGGGCCACCAAACAGGTGGCTGCGTCCGAGCTTCCGCCACCCATGCCGCCGCCGATGGGGATGCGCTTCAGCAGGCGGATCTGCGCCCCTAACTTCGCGCCGCTTGCTTCTTTCAAGGCTCGGGCGGCACGGATACAGAGGTCCGCATCCTCCGGCACGCCGGTAAGATCCAACGACCGCCGAATCTGGCCGTCGTTTCGCACCTCGATGGTAATTTCATCGGACAAATCGACGAACTGAAAACAGGTTTGCAGTTCGTGGTAGCCGTCGGGCCGCCGTCCCAGAATGTGCAAAAACAAATTCAACTTGGCGGGCGCTAGCCAGGCGGACGCCGCTGAGTTCATTTCGTCCATTCCCAACGATCGATGACAATGCGCACTCGCACATCTTCGCGGCTGAGCACCAATCGCGCCGGCAACCAGTCACCCTTCACGGGCATGTATCGATCGTAAACGATGCTCCATCCGGCTTGATTGAGCGTCTTTGCGCGATCCTGTTCGTTGCGCGACAACTCGTAAGCTGCGGCAGGATTAGGAATGCCGAGCAGCCAGTAATGCAAATTGTCGAGCGGCAAGGCGAAGCCCAGCTTCTCCTGCAGCTGCGCCAATACGGCGTCGCTCGGCGGCGCGCCGTTCAACGAAAGACCGTCAGGCCCTTGCTTGAGCAGCAGCGCCCCGATGCCCAATGGCCCGGATAGATTGACTTCCGCGAACATGCCGGACTGGCGCCAATGGAGTGCGGCTTGCCACCCCTGCGTCCCGAAGGCCACCGCGGCGCGGCCGTCAAGTTGCCAGCTCTCGGCTCGCTGCAATTCGATGACGCGCGGGTCCCAGGGGGAAGTCGGCGCAGGCGGCGCGGGTCTGGTGGTTACGCAACCTGCGAGTGCCGAAAAAAATATCAAAAGCATCACACGGCGCATGGTCGATCAGTCTGCCGAGGTCAGCCGATGGCGCGTCGACTTCAGCAAGTGATTGTCCGCGTCGAGCGCAATGGCCTCAGACCAAATTCGCCGCGCTTCGTCCTGCCGGCCCAACTGCCATAAAACCTCGCCTAAATGAGCGGCGATATCCCCGTCGTGCTCATCCGTGTACGCTGTATTCAAATACGGCAACGCTTCGGATGCGCGGCCTTGCCGAAACAGCACCCACCCCAGACTATCCATGATTGCCGCATTCTTCGGCGCGGCCGCATGCGCGCGCTCGATCAACTTGCGAGCCCGCGGGAGATCCTTGGCATGATCGGCCAGCGTAAATCCTAGGGCATTTAACGCCGCCGGGTCGTTCGGCCTCGCCTTGAGCACATGCATCAATTCCCGCACGGCCGCGGAAAGCCGCCCTTGCTCCTCGTACACCGAGGCGGTGGCGTAGTGCAATGCCACACTGTCCGGGTACTGTATGCTGCCTTTTTCCAACACTTCGAAGGCCTTCTGCAAATCGCTCGATTGCGCGTACATGCGCGCCCGAGCCGTGAGTATTTCAGGAGCCCGTTGCGGCTCATCCTCCATTAGCCGGTCGAGCAATTCATCAGCCGCTGCCGGAGCGCCATGCGAGCGCAGCAGCGTCGCTGCGCGCAATAAAGCAGGCACCACATTCTCGCCGTTTTGCACCTGCGCGTAGAAGCGCAGAGCTCGCTCAGCATCGCCATTGCGGTCGGCAATCAAGGCCAGATAGTAGAATGCCTCATCGCCGAACTTGCCGGTCTTCAGCAGCTGTCTGAATTTGGCCGACGCCGCGTCGAAATGGCCCTGCTGAAATTCGAGTAATCCCGACAAGCGCAACGCTACCGCGGTCGACTCGGGGTTGCGCGACAGGATATCCAGTTGCTCGGCGGCTTCGGGCAAGCGCTGCGCGGTCATCAGCAATGCCACATAGTTGAGTCGATTTGCCGGCGAGTGGTCTGTCTTGAGCTGCGCCTGCGCAGCGCGGAGCGGCTCCTCGACATCGCCGGCCATGATCCGTGCACGCAACAGCGTCTGCGCCAGATCCTTTCGCTCGGCTCGCGCAGCGTCATTGGCGTCCGCCCTGTCGATAGCGAGGGCGCCCGTCAAGCTTCGTACCGCCGCCTCCGGGTCATCTGCCCGCAAGGCAGCCAGTCCTTGGACGCGCAAAGCGGAGGACGATTTTGGAAAGTACGAGGCCAAACGGTCCGCCAGTTGATGCGCGCCGAAGACGTTTTCGTCGGATCCTAAATCGATTTCAAGGCCGGCGAATTCTGCATCGGCCCCGACGGGTGAATTCTGCAGAATGATTCGATAGTGAGCCGCCGCCTCATCGAGCTTGTAAAGAGCGAATGCGGCCCGCGCGGCGGCGCGTTGCGCATCCAGTGATCTTGGGCTCAAGGAAAGCCAGCGTGCAGCAACCTCCGCCATCAGTGATGGCTGCTGCGTTTCTGCGGAGACCTCGGCCGCGCGTTGCAAGATCGCAGGATCGGTCTCATGGGCGGCCGCGGCGGCGTACTGGAGCGCGGCCACACGCGGCTCCTGGCGAGCGAGGGCTATCTCGCCCGTGACTGTATAAAATGACTGCGGCGCAGGCGCGGCGGGCTTGGAACTGAAGCCGGCGCAGGCGCACAAGGCGAGCACGCCAAGCCCGAGGCCGGCCCTGATAAGGTTTGAAAACGAGAACACGGCCGCACTATAACGAAATGAATAACCTGATGCCGCGGATTCATCCTTGCTCTAGCGGTGCGTCATACACCAGAATCCCTACAGACTTAGGTTCCAAGCGCTTCCATGGCATTCAACATTCTCGGTATCAACCATAAAACCGCACCGGTGGCGTTGCGCGAGAAGGTGGCGTTCAGCGAGGATCGGCTGATCGCGGCGTTGCGCACGTTGCGCCAGGAGAGCGGGATTGCAGAAGTGGTGATCCTGTCCACCTGCAACCGCACCGAAGTCTACTGGTCAGGCTCGGCCAGCGGCGCAGAGCTGTCGCGGTGGCTGGAACAGCATCACGGGAATAATCTCGATCTCGCCGCCAGTCTGTATATCCACCAGGAGTCGGGCGCGGTGGAACACGCCTTCAGCGTCGCTTCCGGACTCGATTCCATGGTCCTTGGCGAGGTTCAAATCCTCGGTCAGCTGAAAGATGCCTATCGTATTGCACAGGAAACCGGCAGCACCGGACCCGCCCTCAACAAACTGTTTCAGGCAGCCTTTTCGGCTGCAAAACGCGTGCGCTCGGAGACGCGTATCGGCGCGAACGCCGTCTCGTTGGCCTCTGCCACGGTAAGCCTGGCGCGCCGCGTATTTGCGGATTTGAGCGACCACAGTGCACTGATGGTCGGCGCCGGCGACATGAATGCGCTGACGGCGCGGCATTTTGCCAGCGGCGGTATCAAACGGATGGTGATCGCCAATCGAACCGTTGGCCGGGCGCAAGCGCTGGCGAATGAACTCAACGCACACGCAGTGGGACTTGGGGATTTGGACAAAGAATTGGCCGAAGCGGACATCGTTATCAGTTGCACGGCCAGCCCTGATCCGATTATCACCAAGCGGGCGGTGGAAAAGGCAATTCGCGCTCGGCGTCATCGGCCGATTTTCATGGTGGACCTCGCCGTGCCGCGCGATATCGAGCCTTCGGTGGGTGAATTGGAAGACATCTATCTGTTTTCAATCGATGATCTGCAGCAACTGGTGGATGAAAACATTCAGCAGCGGGAATTGGCCGCCGGCGGCGCGCGGCTGCTGATCACGGAAGAAGTGACCCGATTTCTAAGCGAATCCCGCATCCAGGATGCCGGCCCGGCCATCCGCCTCCTGCGCCAGCAGGCGGACGGGATCCGAAAGCAGTCCCTCGAGCAGGCAAGACGAATGTTGGCGGCCGGCAAGCCCCCCGAAGAAGTGATCGACTATTTAGCCAACACGCTCACGAATCGGCTCCTTCACGGGCCCACTCAAGCCCTGCGCCAAGCCGCCGAATTAGCCGATTTGGCGCTGGCGGAAGCCATTACCAAGCTTTTGACGGAAGAACGCGACCGGCATTAGCCCTCAAGGCCGCTATAATTCGCGGCCATATGAAAGATTCGATCCGGCGCAAGCTGGAAAAACTCGACGAACGCTTCGAAGAAATCAGCCGTCTGCTGTCGGACGCGGGCGTCATTTCCAAGCAGAACCAATTCCGCGAGCTCTCGATGGAATACTCGAGATTGGAGGATTTGGTCGGCCGCTATCGGCGCTTCTTGGCGCTCGAGGGCGACGCAGCCACCGCCAAAGAATTGGCCGCCGATAAGGATCCGGACACCCGCGCCATGGGCGAGGAAGAGCTGGCCGATCTTAATCCGCGCGTCTTGGGCGAAGAGCTCGAACTGCAGCGTCTTTTGGTTCCGAAAGATCCGCACGATGACAACAACATTTTTCTGGAAGTACGCGCCGGCACGGGCGGCGATGAAGCGGCGATCTTTGCAGGCGACTTGTTCCGGATGTACGCCCGCTACGCCGAATCCAAGGGTTGGGGGGTCGAGGTCTTGAGCGAAAGCCCAGGCGAGCATGGTGGCTACAAGGAAATCATCAGCCGCATCATCGGACGTGGCGCCTATTCCTTACTCAAATTCGAATCCGGCACGCATCGAGTGCAGCGAGTACCGGCGACCGAGGCCCAAGGACGCATCCATACCTCGGCATGCACGGTGGCGATTCTGCCGGAATTAGAGGAAGTGGAAGCGGTCGAAGTGAATCCCGCGGATTTGCGCATTGACACCTACCGCTCCTCCGGAGCCGGCGGCCAGCACGTGAACAAGACCGATTCC
Organism: Steroidobacteraceae bacterium; assembly: GCA_036401515.1. Classification (GTDB taxonomy): domain Bacteria; phylum Pseudomonadota; class Gammaproteobacteria; order Steroidobacterales; family Steroidobacteraceae; genus Bog-1198. The sequence goes on along the minus strand of DASWUU010000095.1, from coordinate 3,538 downwards.
GCAATCCGGATCACGCATCTGCCTACCGGGATCGTTGTGGAATGCCAAGATGAACGTTCGCAGCACAAGAACCGCTCTCGGGCCATGTCGCTGCTCAAAGCCAAACTGTTATCGGCAGAGAGAGAGAAACAAACAAGCGCCCAAGCCCAGTCACGCAAGCTACAGGTGGGCTCCGGTGATCGATCCGAGCGCATACGCACTTATAATTTTCCGCAAGGCCGCGTCACGGATCATCGCATCAATCTCACGCTCTACAAGCTCGACGATGTCATGAATGGCAATCTCGAAGAGCTGATTCGGGCACTTAATCAGGAACACCAGGCCGAAGAGCTGGCGCACCAAGTCGAATGAACGCCGTGGCCACCATCGCCCAGACGCTGGCAAATGCGGCGCGCGCCTTGTCCGCTTACAGCGACTCGCCGCGCCTGGATGCGGAGCTGCTGCTCGGAAAGGTGCTGGGGCTCTCTCGCTCGTCATTGATTGCACACGACGCACGGTTGCTCGATGCCGACGATGAAAATGCCTACGTGAATCTGATTCAACAGCGCACGCGCGGTGTGCCGATCGCGTATCTCACCGGTTGCCGCGAATTTTGGTCATTGCCGCTGATTGTGACGCCCGACGTGCTCGTACCGCGGCCGGAGACGGAATCGCTCGTGCAGCACGCATTGCAAGTCATGCCTTCAGAGACGGCTGTTTCCGTTCTCGATTTGGGTACGGGCTGCGGCGCGATCGCTCTGAGCCTGGCACACGAGCGCCCAGGCTGGGACATCACGGCGGTCGATCTGTCGCCCCAAGCGCTCGAGGTGGCGGCGCGAAACTCCGCCCTCCTTGGACTGGCGCGCATAAAATGGCGTTTAGGCAACTGGTTCGAGGCTGTACCCGGCGAGAGCTTTCGTTTGATCGTGGCAAACCCACCCTATATTGCCGAAGGTGATCCGGCGCTAGCGAGTCTAACCGCGGAACCTTCGCTGGCTTTGACGGCAGGTCCCACCGGACTCAACGCCCTTGAAGCCATCATCGCCCATGCGCCGCTTCACCTTCATGCGCGCGGCTGGCTTGTGTTGGAGCACGGTGCTACTCAAGCGCCGGCCGTCACCGCCTTGTTGGCGCAGCGCGGCTTTACGTCAGTAGCTACGTTTCCCGATTTCTCAGGCAAGCCCCGCATTACACTGGGCACTCATACACATCACTAGGAATATCCCCATGATCCGCTTCGAAACCACCCTCGGCGACTTCACCATTGAACTACTCGAGAAGGAAGCGCCCGAATCGGTCGCCAACTTTACCCGCTACATCGATGAGGGATTTTTCGATGGCACTATTTTTCACCGCATCGTTCCGGGATTTGTTATCCAAGGCGGCGGATTCACGGAAGATATGACTCAGAAAAAAACCAAGCCGCCCGTCAAGAACGAGGCAGACAACGGCTTGAAGAACAAGCGCGGCACGCTGTCGATGGCACGCACCAATGACATCAACAGTGCAACCTCGCAGTTTTTTGTCAACTTGAAGGACAACGATTTTCTCGATCATTCCCGGGGTAATTTCGGCTACGCCGTATTCGCTCGCGTCACCGACGGCATGGACGTGGTTGACAAAATTGCGGCAGTCGAAACCGGCCGAAAGAAAGGATTCGACGATGTTCCGGTGGAGCCGGTCCACATGAAGAGCGTAAAGCGAGTGACCAAATAGCGGCGTGGCGCAGAAAAAAACATTTTTCAGACGGTTGGTCTGGTCGCTGCTGGGTTTAGTTGTATTTTGTATTTTAGTGACCCTCGTCGCGGTGCTTCTCCTGCGCTGGGTCAATCCGCTTTTTACCGCCTTCATGGCCGAGGCGCAGATCGCCGCTTGGGCCAAAGGCGACCGCAGCTACGTTTCACGCCATCAGTGGGCGGACTTGAGTCATATCTCGCCAAACCTGCCGCTCGCCGTGGTCGCGTCTGAAGATCAAAAGTTTCCGGAGCACTGGGGCTTCGATGTAGATGCCATCGAGAACGCCTATGAACTCAACCAACACAGCCATCGCATCCACGGTGCAAGCACCATCAGTCAGCAAGTCGCCAAGAACCTATTCCTGTGGTCCGGACGCAGTTATTTTCGCAAAGCTTTGGAGGCTTACTTCACCCTGATCATCGAGGCGCTGTGGCCGAAGCGGCGCATCTTGGAGATTTATTTGAACATCGCCGAATTTGGCCGCGGCACATACGGCGCCGAGGCCGCCGCGCAACGCTACTTTCATACCACGGCGGCCAAGCTTTCCCGCATCGATTCGGCCGTGCTGGCCGCCGTCTTGCCCAATCCACAGCTCTTATCGGCAGCCGCCCCGTCCGCTTACGTGCAACGGCGGCGCGATTGGATTCTAGAACAAATGCAAGCGCTCGGCGGCGCGGAAATGCTGGATGAGATCGATGCCTACCCGGGGCGGCGCCGTTAGGATGGATTCGAGGATGTCGGGTATCTCGAACACAGCGCGATTTCGTATGCGGCCGACGGCGTGACGATATAGATCCAGACTCGCGATGACCTGGGCAACTCCCGCATCGATGGTTTTGAAGGAATCAAGGACGATGCCCGCGCCGTTTTCCACGACCCACTGTGTGTTGTAGCGCTCCTGCGGCATGGTCCAGGCGTTGCGCACCACAATGACGGGCAGACCCTGTTGTACTGCCTCGCTGATGCTCCCCGGCCCGGGTTTACCGATGAAAAAATCGCTGAGTTGCATGTAGTAGCTGATCTTGGAGGTGAATCCCACCACGACGCGCGGCGCGCGAGCGTGCATCGCGCGCAGCTGCGCGGCAAGTTTTTCACTGTGTCCGCACACCAGAATCAGCTGCACATCGTCCAAGCGCTTCGCAATTCCTCGCATGGCCCGCGATCCATGCCCGCCGAACATCACAAGACCCGTGGGGCGCGCAGGATCGAGTTGCAATTTCTGCATCTCGGCTCGGCGGTCCAGCTTCATATCACGGTAAAAATTTGGACTGATGATCATTCCGGAAGTCTCGTGGACCTGCGAGAGTTTGCTCGCTGTCGCGCGCGCTTGCGCGGCGGCGCACGGCGTACCGCAAATGATGTGCTGCGCCTGATGCGGTTCTATCCAAAAGTGCGGCGGAAAATCAGCGAGGTCCGTAAGTACGGTCGCGTAGGGGACATTGGGGCGGGCAAGGCTCAAGGCTTGATACATGGCGCGGTTGAAGTTCGGGATCAGCGACACCACCAGATCGGGCTCACTTTCCTGCCAATGGCGGCGGAGCTGGCTGACCAGGGATTTATGCGTCAGCCGTATCAGGACTTGCAGAATTCGCAATTCCTGCGCAAGCCCCAAAGTCCATCCCCGTGCGAGGCGCACGTTGTAGTAGTCTTCTGGTTTGACCCCAGTGGCCCGGCGGAACACATCCTGTGGATCGAGGATTTCGAACAAATTGACCAATCTGACCTGCCAATCTCTACCCTGTTCGCGGATTGCCATATCGAGAGCGGTCGCCGCAGATCGGTGGCCTCCGCCGGCGTTCACGTAAACAAGATCAATGGTGTT
>DASWUU010000094.1:0-6959 GCA_036401515.1 Steroidobacteraceae bacterium | reverse complement strand
CGGCGCTCATCGACCAGGCCGGCAGCGTTGCACTGGATGAGGTGGGTGAGATCGACGTCGAACTGGGACGCGCCTTCGCGCACGCGGCGCTTGGGTTGATGAAGAGCGCAGGCGTCGACATCGGTTCCGTAGCCGCCATCGGCAGTCACGGCCAGACGTTGCGCCATCGTCCGGATTTGCCGGCGCCCTTCTCGTGGCAGATCGGCGATCCAAATACCCTCACGGAATTGACGGGTGTCAGCGTGGTCGCGGACTTTCGCCGGCGCGATGTGGCGGCTGGGGGACAAGGCGCGCCGCTGTTGCCCGTATTCCATGACCAAGTCTTTCGCAGCAATGACGAGGACCGCGTCATCGCCAATTTGGGCGGAATTGCCAATATCACCATTCTTGCGCGAGGTCAGACCGTCACGGGATTTGATACAGGGCCGGCCAACCGCTTGCTCGATGCCTGGATCTCGTTGCACGAGGGCAAAGACTATGATCCCGGTGGCGCATTTGCTGCGACCGGCAATGTCGATGAAAGGTTGCTGCGCGGACTGCTGGACGAACCTTACCTTCGCCTCCCTCCCCCCAAGAGTACCGGCCGCGAGTTGTTCAATCTGCCGTGGCTGCAAAATAAGCTGAGGCTTTTTTCCCTCCAGCCTCGCGACGTACAAGCCACTTTGCAGCAATTCACCGCCCGCTCGCTAGTCGAGGCAGTACACCGGCACGCCCCCCGCGCAGCCCTGTATGTTTGCGGCGGCGGCGCACACAACGCCGGTTTAATGAAGGCTATAGGGACGTTGATGTCGCCGAACCGCGTTGCGAGCACCGAAACCCTCGGCTTGGACCCGGATTACGTTGAGGCGGTCGCCTTCGCCTGGTTTGCCAAGCGTACGCTTGAGGGGCTGACTTCCAGCGCCCCCAGCGTCACAGGCGCGAAGGGTGCGCGCATACTCGGGGGGTTGTATCGATACGCTTAAGTGCTCCGCGCGACCATGAACGACACCGACCTCCAAGTACCGCAACTGTATTTCAATCGCGAACTGTCGTTTCTCGAGTTCAACCGGCGCGTACTCGAGCAGGCCAAGGATCCCGGGATTCCCTTGCTCGAGCGGGTGCGCTTCTTGTGCATTTCATGCTCGATTCTGGACGAATTTTTCGAAATTCGCGTGGCCAGCCTCAAAGAATTGCTGGAAGCAGGCGCGGTTGCCGGCGGTCCCGACGGAATCTCAGTGCCGGAACAGCTCAAAGCCATCCGCGTGCACGCGGTGCGCTTAGTCGATGAACAATATCAATTGTTGAACGAAGTGCTGTTGCCGGAACTCGCCAAGAGCGGCGTGGTGTTTGTCGAGCCGGAAACTTGGACCGCGGCGCAGGGGAAGTGGATCGCCGAATATTTCACCCGTGAAGTGGAGCCGGTATTGAGCCCGTTGGCGCTGGATCCCGCGCGGCCGTTCCCGAAAATACTCAACAAGAGCTTGAACTTCGCGATCGTGGTGGAAGGCGAGGACGGATTCGGCCGCAACAGCGGACTCGCGGTGGTACAAGCGCCGCGGTCCTTGCCGCGCCTGATCAAACTGCCCGACGAATTGGGCAATCGAAATTTCGTGTTTCTAGGCACCATCGTCGAGGCCTTCGTCGCGACCTTGTTTCCGGGCATGCAAATGCGCGGCTGCTATCAATTCCGCGTCACGCGCAACAGCGATCTGTTCGTCGAGCAAGAAGAGGTTGATGACCTCTTGCGCGCGGTTGAGGGAGAATTAGCCTCGCGCCGCTATGGCGACGCCGTGCGCCTGGAAACGGCGCACGACTGCCCCGAGGAGATTCTTGCATACTTACAAGAACAGTTCGGGCTCACCGCTGACGACCTCTACAAGGTTTCCGGCCCCGTCAACCTGAACCGCCTGATGGCCCTTTACGACCTGGTGGATCGACCGGAACTCAAGTATTCGGCATTCACGCCAAGCATTCCGGATCGGCTCAAGGTGGGCGGCGATCTTTTCTCGACTCTGCGCAGCGGCGATATTCTCTTGCATCACCCGTTCCAAGGATTCGGTCCCGTGACCGACTTCGTCAAGCAGGCGGCGAACGATCCGCAGGTGCTCGCCATCAAGCAGACCTTGTATCGAGTGGGCAGCGATTCGGCAATCGTTGCTGCGCTGGTGGATGCTGCGGCGGCCGGCAAAGACGTGACGGTGATCATCGAACTGCGCGCACGCTTCGATGAAGAGGCGAACATTGAGCTCGCCACCAAGCTTCAGGAGGCCGGAGCGCACGTCATGTATGGAGTATTCGGTTTCAAAACGCATGCGAAGCTGGTCATGGTCGTGCGGCGGGAGGACAAGGGCCTGCGGCGCTACTGCCATTTAGGCACGGGCAACTACCACACCAAAACCGCGCGGCTGTATACCGATTACGGTCTGCTGACTGCCGATGAGCCGATCGGCGAGGACATTCACGAGATATTCCTGCAGCTCACCGGACTTACGCAGGTCCCGAAGCTGCGTAAATTGCTGCATGCGCCCTTCAGTTTGCATCACGCGCTGCTGGCAAAGATCGAACGGGAAGCCGAGCATGCGCGTGCCGGCAAGCCGGCGCGGGTCATCGCCAAGCTCAACGCGCTCACAGAGCCGACTGTCATCCAGGCGCTGTACCGCGCCTCGCGCGCCGGCGTCGACATCGACTTGATCGTACGCGGCGTCTGTTGCCTGAAGCCGGGGGTACGCGGCGTGTCGGAGCGCATCAAAGTCCGATCTATCGTCGGCCGCTTCCTGGAGCATTCCCGCGTCTATTATTTCGAGAACGCGGGGGCTCAAGAAGTGTACTGCGGCAGCGCGGACTGGATGGACCGCAACTTGTTCCGCCGCATCGAGATTGCCTTTCCGATCGATGCCCCGGACTTAAAGGCGCGCGTCGCCGAGGATCTGAGGCTTTACCTCGAGGATGACATGCAGGCCTGGGTGCTGGACTCGGACGGCCACTATTCCCGCGCCGCCCCGGAAGGACATTTCTCGGCGCAGGCGCTATTGATGGGCTTGTACGACGAGCGCATTGCCCTGACCGAAGGCTAACCGATCGCTAAACGATGGTCAGGCGGAAACCCGCCTCTTTCAGATAACTACGCTCTTGCTCCAGATCCTCGAGCGTCAAAGGATGTTCTTTTATCCAGCGCTGCGGCAATTCCATCGTGAGATTGCGCCCCTTCCCGGTAAGACGAACTTCCGGCAGCGGTTGCGGACTTCGTCCCCGGTGCAGCAATACGGCGAGGCGCAATAGCGCGATGAGAAATTCGGCAAGACGGTCCCATGGCGGCAGCAAGTCCTCAAGGGACTCGAAGGACAGCTGACGCCGATGGCCGCCCACCAGCGCGGCAAGCAATAACTGCTCTTCGCGCGGAAAGCCCGGCATGTCGGCGTGCTCGAGGAGATACGCGCTGTGCCGATGGTACTTGGAATGGGCGATGTCGAGACCAGTTTCATGCAACCGCGCCGCCCAGCGCAGTACCGACTCCGCCAGTGGGTCTTCCAGCCCCCATTCGGACTCGACTTGTTCCAAGAGCCCAACGGCGGTGGACTCGACGCGATCGGCCTGAGTCTCGTCGATGTGGTAGCGCTTTTCCATGGCGCGCACGCTGCGCACCCGCGCGTCCTCATCCGTGAAGCGGCCCATGAGGTCGTAGAGCAGTCCCTCGCGCATGGCGCCTTCCGCCACGCGAACCCGATCGATGCCGAAGTTTTCGACCACCTCCATCATGATCGCCAAACCGGCCGGAAATACCGGCGCGCGCTCGGCGTCAACTTCAGGAAGATCCAGCTCCTCCACGTGTCCCGCTGCGATGACCCGTTCGGACAGCACATTTAAGTTCTCGAGCGTGATGTGCGGGGACTCAGGTGTCAGGTTGTGCAGCACATCGCTGATGACGCGCACGGTGCCGGAGCTGCCGAAGGCCTGCAGCCACCCCATTTTGCGGTACGCCTCCTGAACGGGCTCAAGCTCCAGGCGGACCGCGGTACGCGCACGCTCGAAGCGCTTCGCGGAGATCCGGCCGTCATCGAAATAACTCGCGCTCAATCCGACGCAGCCCACCGATAGGCTCTCCAGCAACAAAGGCTCGAATCCTTCGCCGATCACCACTTCGGTTGATCCGCCGCCAATATCGATCACCAACCGCTTATCCGGACTCATGGGACTGGTATGCGCAACGCCTGAGTAAATCAGGCGCGCCTCTTCCAATCCCGAGATGATTTCGATGGGATGGCCCAATGCCGCGCGCGCGCGTTCCAAGAACCAGCGTTTGCGTTTGGCACGCCGCAAGGCGTTCGTCCCCACCACCCGTACGCTGTCCGCGCGCATGGCGCGCAAACGTTGGCCGAACCGCTCGAGACAGCGCAAGGCGCGCTCGGTTGCGGCCTCGTCCAGCCGGCCGCTGTCGCCTAGGCCGGCAGCGAGGCGCACCATTTCGCGCAGCCGATCCAAAATAACCAGCTGGCCGTGCGAGTAGCGCGCGACTACCATGTGAAAACTGTTTGAGCCCAAATCGACGGCGGCGAGCACGTCGGGCACAACTCTACCGCCGCTCATCTACACGGCGGCCGACATGCCGGTCAGCATTCTAGGCCGAGAATGAGGAGCCGCAACCGCAGGTCGTTTTCGCGTTGGGATTGCGAATCACGAATTGGGCGCCTTGAAGATCCTCTTTGTAATCGATCTCCGCACCCATGAGGTATTGGGCGCTCATAGGATCGACCAAGAGCTGCACGCCGTGGTTCTCGACGCAAAAATCGCCGTCTTCGATCTTCTCATCGAAGGTGAACCCGTATTGGAAACCGGAGCAACCGCCGCCGGAGACGAAAACGCGCAACTTCAAGTTGGGGTTCGCTTCCTCACGAATGAGCTCGCCCACCTTGCCTGCCGCGGCATCGGTGAAAACCAGGACATTAGGGATAGGCGGAAGGCTATCGGAGGACATCGATTCGGAGGTCATGCTCATAGGGTCATTCTACTCGGCGTAGGGGGGTCAATCAAAGTTATGAACCGTGTTTGGGACTTACGTCCGCCTCGTCGACGTCCGAATCGCGCGACTCGGGCCCCGCTTTCGCTCTATGGATCAATTTCCCATTTATTTGGGCGCCGACGGCAGTTTCAATGGTCGTATAGAGAACACTCCCCAAAACTCGGGCTTTCGGGCCCAATTCGACACGATCGCCGGCGTCGATATCACCCTTGACGAGGCCGTTCAACACGATATTGGTGACCACCACAGACCCTTCGATACAACCCTGTTCGCTCACCGACAGAGTGGCCCCGCTGCCCGGCTCGCTTTTGACGTTGCCGTTGATATGTCCGTCGAGATGCAGGCCGCCGACGAATTCCACGTCACCGTTGATGCGGCTCTTGGCGCCGATCAACGTGTCGATTTCCGCTTTAATCGGTTTCGGTTTGAACATCTGTGTCACCTTTGCCCAAGCTATCCCCGTTCGCGTCGGTTTCCACGGACATCCCCTGCGCCTTCCAGACAAAGGCCTGCCGGAAGCTATGGTTGATGTCTTTACCGCTGTGAATCTCGACCCCGACGCGGGTGGGCTCAAAGCCCAGCGGTAATTGTATGGGCTCGTTGTATTCCTGAAAGTACTTCAATGAGTATGCCAGGCTGACTCGGTGATTAGGGGAGACTTGCGCATAGGTCAAACTCAGCGGTTTGCCTTGCAGCAGTCCATCAAGATTGACGGCTGCGTGGCCTGTCACTTCTTTCTCGGGCTTTCCGGTCTGCATCAGCACGAACTTAAGATGATATTGACCCGGCGGTCCGTCCGGAATGATTTGCATTTGCTGTACTTTGACGTGGATCAGCGTCTCCGGCTGGACCAAGCCGCGATAAAATGACAGATCCTGGTTTAGCCGCGCGATTTGGCTTTGCATGTCGCCGAGGCTTCGCTCCACTTGCGCGTAGCCTTCCCGATCGACGCGCCGCGCGGTTTCCGCCGCCTCGAGTTGCCGGCGCTGATTTTCGTTCTCCGCTTCGAGTGTGCGTATGCGCCGGCTTGCCGAGAGCGCGCCGCGCACCGAATCCACCACCCGAAATCCCGCCTCATAGCGGCCGAACTCAAAGGTCGCGTACAGCACGGCGACGATCAGCAGCACCGCGCCCCACCGCAGCAGCGCGCGGCGTCTCGGCGCGTACGGACGCACGACCAACTTGTCGAACGAATCAGCCATGCTGTTGCTGCACCGTTCCTGAACCGATGGGGGACATTATAAGCCTCACGTTATCATCTAATCTCAAGCACAATACCCTTCATGCTGTGGCTCAAAGCATTGCACGTCATCGCAGTGGTGACCTGGTTCGCGGGGCTGTTTTATCTGCCGCGCCTCTACGTCTATCACGCCGAGGCGACCGATGCGATCAGTCTGCAACGCTTCGACATCATGGAGAGGCGTTTGTTCGCCATCATGACCATCGGCGCCGCGGCCAGCATTGTCTTTGGGTTAAGTCTGCTGATCGCATCGCCGGCATACTTGGGCATGGGGTGGCTCAAGCTCAAGCTGCTGTTCGTGGCGCTGCTCATCGCCTACCACCTATATTGCTACAAGCTGCTGCGCGATTTTGCGAATCGGAGCAACCAGCGCAGCGCAAAGTGGTTCAGAGGCTTCAACGAGGTGCCCTCGCTGCTGCTGATCGTCATCGTGATTCTCGCGGTGGTCAAGCCGTTTTAGAGCCGGCCGTTTGAATTTGCGGCCACCAATCAGGATACGGCGGCAGCTCATCGGGAAACAGGTATTTCCCCAAATCGTGCAGCGCCCGCACGTAAACCCGCCGCTTGAAATAGACCACCTCGCGCACGGGCGTCCAGTAGTCGGTCCAGCGCCAGCGATCGAACTCCGGCGAGGCCGTAAAATCGAAACGTATCTTGGATTCATCGGTCACGAGCTTTAATAAATACCAGCGCTGCTTTTGACCGATGCAGCGGTCGCGCACG
>DASWUU010000093.1:0-36981 GCA_036401515.1 Steroidobacteraceae bacterium | reverse complement strand
CCGGCTGCCATGACGGTGCTGCACATACCGAGTCACGGCGTGCGGATCAACGGGTTGCTGTATTCGCCTGCGGGGGTCGGCCCGCACCCCACGCTGGTCATTTGTCACGGCTTGCCGGGAAACGAAAAAAATCTCGACCTGGCGCAAGCGGTACGCCGTGCAGGCTGGAATGCAGTCACCTTCAACTATCGGGGATCGTGGGGTAGCCCCGGCCCGTTTCGGTTCGCGCAGAATTTGCAGGATGCCGACGCGGTGCTGGCGTACATGCGTGATCCCGCAAACGCCAAGCTCGGCATTGATCCTAAGCGCATCGTTATTCTGGGCCATAGCATGGGCGGCTGGGTGGCGGCGCACACGGCCGGTCACGATCATGCCCTGATGGGCACCGTCCTGGTTTCGATGGCGGACATGGGCCTGCTCGCGGCGAGACCGCGTGCCGAGGCGGTGGCCGACATGGCCGATGACATGGAAACGTTGGCCGATGTCACTCCCGAGAGCATGGTCGATGAGATCAAGGCGCACGCGAAGCAATTTTTGGTGGCGGGTGCGGCGCCGGGATTGGCGCAGATGCCGGTACTGGCTCTCACGGCCAACGATCATCTGGCAGGACATACCGACGCACTGGTCGCCGCGATCAAAGCCAACGGCGGAACTCAAGTGACCGCCCTGCATGTCGACACGGATCATGGCTGGTCCGATCACCGGATCGCGCTCGAGAGCGCGGTGATTACTTGGTTGGCGGGATTGCATTGAGCTGGTCCGCCAAACAGTACGTTGTTTTCGAGGACGAGCGAACGCGGCCGGTGCGCGATCTTCTTGGCGCGCTGCCGCCCCTTCATGCGCGCTCAGTGATCGACTTAGGTTGCGGGCCGGGCAATTCCACTGAAGTTCTCGCGGCGCGTTATTCGCAAGCGCAGGTTACCGGGATCGACAGTTCGCCTGACATGATCGCGGCAGCGCGACAGCGGCTGCCACAGGCCAGATTCCGCGTGGAAGAAGTGCAAGCCTGGAGGGAGCCGGGACCTTTCGACGTCATCTTGGCCAATGCGGTTCTGCACTGGTTGCCCGCCCACGAAACTCTGATGCCGCAGCTGCTGGAGCGGGTCGCACCCGGAGGCGCACTGGCGGTGCAGATGCCGGACAATCTTGATGAGCCCGCACACCGCCTCATGCGTCAGATCGCGCAACAGGAACCGTGGGCGGCGAAGCTTGCGGGTGCATCCGGTGCGCGCACGCTGCTTGCGAACGCTGAATGGTATTACGAGGTACTGAAGCCACACTGCTCAAGGGTGGATATCTGGCGTACGACCTACTATCACGTACTTGCTGGAGGCGCAGCGGCTGTTGCCGAATGGTTCAAGGGCAGCGGGCTGCGGCCGTTTCTCGATCCGCTGGCCGAGGAGGAACGGGCGGCCTACTTGACTACGTTTAATGACGGCATGGCCAAAACGTATCCAAGCCGCGCGGACGGCAGCATATTGCTGCCATTCCCCCGCCTATTCATGGTGGCGATTCGGTAGCCCGCTGCAGGCGCGATGGACATTCCGATTCCAGATTTGGATTCCGTGCCGGAAGAGTTGCGCGATACCGTGACGCACTGGTGGGAACGAGCCTCCGCGATACCGGATTTTCTTGAGGGCTACGAGCGGCTGGCAGAACCTCAGCGCGCGCTGCTGGCGAGCGTCGCGGCGGCCAGTGAATTCGCCGGCTCCGTATTGATTCAAGACCCGCGAGCGCTCGATTGGATGGCGCAGCAACTGTCGGGGCCGGCCTCGAGTGCTTCGAATGCCGATTATGAAAGTCGTGCGGCAGGCACGCGCAGCGCCGAAGAGACCGGAGCACTGTTGCGCGAGTGGCGCCGGCGCGCCATGTTGCGTATTGCATGGCAGGATATCGCCGGGATCGCGCCCGTAGTGCAGACTCTCCGAGACGTGTCAGACCTGGCGGATGCCATCATTCGCGCGGCGGCATCCGCAGCGCAACTGCACCTCCTGCCCACCTTCGGCCGGCCTCAAAGTCCGGACGAATCGCCGGAGTTCGTCATTTTAGGGATGGGCAAACTCGGCGGCCGCGAGCTTAACTTCTCATCGGACATCGACTTGGTGTTCTTGTATTCCGGGGCAGGCGAGACCAACGGACCCCGGGTCATCGACAATGAGGAATACTTCAATCGGCTCGGCCGCGAGATCATTCGCTTGCTCGACGCGCGCACGGCAGAAGGCTTTGTCTTTCGCGTCGACATGCGGCTGCGTCCTTTTGGGGACAGTGGCCCGCTGGCCGTCAGCCTCGCCTCACTTGAGGACTACCTGCAGCAACACGGCCGCGACTGGGAGCGCTATGCATGGATCAAAGCACGTGCAATCGTCGGCGCCGGCACGTATGCGTCAGCGTACGAGGAGTTCGTGCGTCCATTCGTCTACCGCAGATACTTGGACTTCGGCGTGTTCGAGTCGTTGCGCGACATGAAGGCGCTTATCGTGCGCGAGGTGTCGCGCCGCGAGCTTGATCAACATTTGAAGCTTGGCAAGGGGGGCATCCGGGAGATCGAGTTCATCGTGCAATCCATGCAGTTGGTACGCGGCGGCAGCGACCGCCGAATGCAAAACCCATCCTTGCTCGACGTGCTGCCGCTACTTTCCAGATCGAAGCTGGTGTCGGACGAGACCGTAGCCGAACTAACCGATGCGTACCTCGTGCTTCGCAAGGCGGAAAACGCCCTGCAGATGATTCGTGACCAGCAAGCGCACAGCTTGCCTGAGGATACGATGGATCGTGCGCGATTGGCCCTGAGCATGGGATTTAAGGACTGGAGAAGCACGGTCACGCACATCGAGTCGAGGCTCGACAAGGTGTCCGCGCAATTCGATGCCTTGTTGTTCGGCGCGCCCGAGGAGGTGCGCCGTCATGACGACTTAGGGGTAGGCTGGCTCGACGCGGATGAGGCCAAGATCGACGAGGAACTGGCCAGCATTGGATTCCCGAGCGCGGAAATTGCGGCCGTGACCGAGATCTTCGAATCCTACCGCCGTGCGGCACCCTATCGCCGCCTGGATGAAGCGGGCCGTCGTCGGCTGCACGTCATTCTGGCGCGGCTGCTCAAGGCGGCGGCGCGACATTCGGAATCGGCTATCGTCGTGCAACGGGTACTGCGCGTTTTGGAAGCGATCGGCGCGCGCGCGTCCTATCTGGCACTGCTCAAAGAGCAGCCCGCGGCGCTCGATAGGCTAATTGAGGTCTGCGCCGTCAGCGGATTTCTCTCGCGCCAGATCGCAGATTTTCCGTTGTTGCTCGACGAATTGATCGATGCCAAGGCTTTCGACGCGTTGCCGTCGCGGCAAAGCTTTTCGCTGGAATTGGCGGCGCGCACCGAGCGGCTGTCGCCGGATGATCCGGAACGCCAAGTGGAGGCTTTGCGGCAATTTCAAAAGGTTGCTGTGTTTGCCGTGGCGCTGGCGGACTTGACCGGGCGCCTGCCGCTGATGCGCGTCAGCGACCGGCTCACGGACATTGCGGAATTGATCATTCAATGCTGCATGGATCTCGCCTGGCAACAGATGACGCGAATGTACGGAATACCCTACTGCGGCGAGCAGCCGGACGATCTGCGGCCCGTGGCCGTGGCGGTGGCCGGCTATGGCAAGCTCGGCGGGCTCGAGCTGGGCTATGCTTCCGACCTCGATCTCGTGTTCCTGCACGACTCGAGCGGCAGTATTCAAATCACCGACGGCGAGCGGCCGCTCGATAACGGAATTTTCTTCCTACGATTAGGACAGCGCATCGTGCATCTGCTCACCATGCATTCGGCCGCGGGCCGTCTCTATGAAGTGGATATGCGGTTGCGCCCCAACGGCAAGGGCGGCTTCCTGATCACAGGCATCGACGCCTTCGAGCGGTATCAGCAGACAGACGCCTGGACATGGGAACATCAAGCGTTGCTGCGCGCCCGCGCCGTGGCCGGTGATGGCAAGCTATGCGCGGCATTCGAAGCAGTCAGGCGACGAACGTTGTCGGTCGCCGTGCGCCGCGACACCCTGCGCAAGGATGTGCTAGAGATGCGGCTGCGGATGCGCCGCGAATTATCGCGCTCAAGCTCAAGTCAATTCGATATCAAGCACGACGCGGGCGGGATCGGCGACATTGAATTCCTGGTGCAGTACTGGGTGCTTCAATCCGCGCAGGCGCATCCAGAATTGTTGACCTACACCGACAACATTCGTCAGCTGGAAGGATTGGCCACCGTCGGTGTCATCGATCATGCAACCGCAGCCTGGCTCAAGGAAGCGTATATCAGCTACCGCACGGTACTGCACCACCTCTCCCTCGAGGAGGAAGGGGAACGTATCGTAACAGCGGCCCCGTACGCGCAAACTCGCGACCGATTGGGCGAGATCTGGCGCGCCGCATTTGAATCCGCAGCATGACGTGTCAAAATCTAAAGACATGTCCACTTTGAACCCGCTGCTCGAGCCGTGGGCAGGGCCCGATGGCGGCGTACCTCCCTTCGACAAAGTCCTCGTGTCCGACTTCAAACCGGCACTAGAGGCCGCAATGGCCGAAAATCTGGAGGAAATCAACGCAATCACTGCAAATCCGGAGACGCCGAGCTTCGAAAACACATTGGCGGCGCTCGAGCGAACCGGACGGACCCTCAATCGCGTGAAAGCGATCTACGGCGTTTGGTCCTCGACCATGAGCACTTCGGATTTTCGGGCTGTGGAGCGCGAGATGCAGCCGAAACTCGCCGCATTTTCGGATCAGATCTATCAAAATGCCGCGCTGTTCGTCCGCATCGCCGCGGTTTACGATTCGAAGCAAACCTTGGATCCCATTCAGCAACGCCTTTCCTGGCATTACTATACGAATTTCGTACGCGCCGGCGCAAAACTCGAGAGCGTCGCAAAACTACGCGTCGGGCAGATCAATGAGCGCCTTGCGCTGCTGTTTGCCGATTTCAGCCAGAACCTATTGGCCGACGAAGCGGACTACGTGCTGTATTTAAAGAGCGAAGCCGAGCTTCAGGGCTTACCGGAACCGCTGCGCGCGGCGGCCCGCGCCGCCGCCGTGGCTCGCGGCCATGAGAACGAATGGGCCATCCTCAACACCCGCTCCTCGATGGATCCCTTCTTGACTTACTCAGACCGACGGGATCTGCGCGAGAAAGTCTGGCGCGCGTACTACAGCCGCGGCGACAACGGGAATGCGCACGACAATAAAAAGCTCATCACTGAGATCTTAAGCTTGCGAGCCGAGCGCGCGAAGCTGTTGGGCTATCCGACGCACGCACATTGGCGGGTGGCCGACAGCATGGCCAAGACCCCGGACGCTGCCATGAGTCTTATGATGCAAGTGTGGCCGGCGGCGCTCATTCGCGAGCGTGAAGAGGTCGCGGACATGCAGGCCATCGCGGACCGTGAGCGGGCCGGTATTAAAATCGCCGCGTGGGACTACCGCTACTACGCGGAGAAGGTTCGCAAAGCCAAATATGATCTCGACATGTCGGAGGTCAAGCCCTACTTGCAGCTGGAGAAGCTGCGGCAGGGCATGTTCTGGGCGGCACAAGAGCTTTATGGCTTTACCTTCTCCGAGGTTTCCGGAGTGCCTCTCGCCAGTCCCGAAGTGCGAGTTTGGGAAGTCAGGAACGCCGCCGGCGTGCACATCGGGTTGTGGTATTTCGACCCGTATGCCAGGCCCGGGAAGAGTTCCGGCGCTTGGATGAGCGAGTATCGCAGCCAAGAAAATCTCGACTCCAAGGTTTCGCCCATTGTGTCGAACAACACCAACTTTCTCGAGGACGAAAGCGGCGGGCCGCTCCTAATCAGCTGGGACGACGCGGTAACGCTGTTCCACGAGTTCGGGCATGCGCTGCACGGCCTAAACTCCGACGTCAAATACCCCTCGCTTGCCGGCACGAACGTGGTTCGAGATTTCGTCGAGTTTCCCTCCCAGCTCAATGAGAACTGGCTTCCGACGGCGGAAGTGCTGTCGCGATTCGCGGTGCACTACCAAACGCTCAAGCCGATTCCCCCGCAGCTGGTCGCGAAAATCAAGAAGGCGAGCACGTTCAACCAGGGATTTGCAACCGTCGAATATCTGGCCTCGGCGTTCGTGGACATGAAGCTGCATCTGGCCGGCGATCGCCCAATCGACCCAGCCGAGTTCGAGCGCACCACCCTCAAATCGCTGGGAATGCCGCCTGAGGTGGTCATGCGCCACCGCACGCCGCAGTTCGCGCACATTTTCTCGAGCGATGGGTATTCGGCGAGCTATTACAGCTATTTGTGGGCCGAGGTTCTCGATCACGATGCCTTTGAGGCCTTCAACCAAGAAGGCGGTCCTTTCAGCAAAACCGTCGCGAAACGATTGCGCGATAACATCCTCGCCATCGGCAACAGTGTGGATCCGGCTCAGGCTTATAGGAATTTTCGTGGAAAGGATCCTAAAATAGACGGCTTGTTGCGCGCGCGCGGGTTTTCAATAACGGAGTGATGGTTATGGCGGCGATGGTTCAAGACGATTCCAAACACCAATTGATCATGCCTAACGCGCTGCATCACTACACGGTGAACATGGCGGACTTGCCGCTTTCATGCCCGATGCCGGGCATGTTCTTATGGAATTCCCACCCCAGGGTTTATCTGGCGATCGAAGCGACCGGATGGGCCAAATGCTCCTATTGCGGTGCCGAGTACACGCTTAATCGCGTCGCGCCGGGGACCGCGGATATCAAGGCGGAGACCGACGAGGCTCGTTAGGTTTTGTACTCGGCATAAGATTTTTCTTCGACGATGGTTGATCCGAGCTTCAAGTTGATGCGCCGTTTGATGGCGGCACGCTCATCGTTCTCGAAATAAACCGCCCGCGCCAGGCGAATGAACTCGGCATCGAAGCCCTTGGCCCGTTCCTTCTCGCGGATGTCGTCCTCGATGACCCAGAGCCGCTCGTTGACCTCGAGCAGCGCAGCCACATCGGAATCGATGTCGGCCCGGGCATAAGCCGAACTGCCCCATGTGTCTTCCAGCGAGTGCAATTCCCTGCGCACATTGGCGAGCTTTTGCGGATCGCTCATGCGCTGCGCCTTGATGCGAAGAATCGTGATCTTGTCGAGCAATTCGCCAGGGGAGATCGGCACCTTGATTTCAGTCATGGCGGCATCTTAGCTAAATTTTAGCGTCTGCATGAGCGCGTCGAGTTTTGCGGTGGCCTCGTTCACCGCGATCAGGTCCATCACCCCCGGGCGTTCGATTTTCGTGGTCCAGGGGATTTGCGCGGCAGGTTTGTTCAAGAATTTGCGGGCCGCTTGGTCGTACTTGTCCACACACCACTGGCGGCTGTAATAAGGGCCTGCGCGTTGCGGGTTCGTGGCGGCATAAAGACCGATGACGGGCAATCCCACCATGCCGGCCATATGAGCGGGACCTGAGTCGGGCGACAACAGCACCGTGCTTTGGGACATGAGTCCCAATAATTGCGGCAGCGTGTCCTTGCCGATTTGATTGACCAGCGGAACCGTTGCTGCCGCGGCAATGGCCGCGCCCATGCTTGCTTCCATCGAGCTGCGTCCTCCGGCCAGGACCACCCGCATGTGATGCGTGGCAGCGGCATGATCTGCAACGGCCGCATATCTCACGGGCGACCAATTGCGCGCCGCATGGCTCGAGCACGGGCTGATCAGCAGCGTTGGGCGCGAATCGATTATCACGGAGCGGGCGTAGTCCAGTGCATTCTGCGGCAGCGGCACATTCCAGCGGGGCGCCGAGGATTCGATGCCGCAAGCGCGCGCAAACCCCATGAAGGAGTCGAGCACGTGCTCCGATTCAGCCGGCTCGATTTGTGCGTTGGTAAACAGCCATTGCAGTTCCCGCGCCCGCCGGCGATCAAAGCCCAGCTTGATCGGAGCATTAACGGCGCGGCTCACCAAGCTTGCGCGAAACGACAGTTGCATGTCGAGCAGCAGATCGAAGCGCCGAGAGCTCAAGAGTTTTCGCAGGCGCCATAATTCACGGAGGGTTGAGGCCTTATCGAAGGTGATAAACTCAATTTCCGGGAGGATCTCCGTCATCAGCTTGGCTTCAAGTTTGCCGATGATCCAAGTAAAACGGGTTTGCGGCCATGCCGCTTGGAAGGCTCTCAGGGCCGCCAGTGCATGGCAGGTATCGCCGATCGCCGAGAGCCGCAGCAGACATACGCGTTGCAGCGGCGGTTTGAAGCTTAAGGTAGTCATTAATGATAGAGGGCGGCCAACGCTTTGACACTGCAACGGGCGTCATGCTGGCTGATCCTCATGTCCTTGGCAATGCGCGGCAAGAGCCGGCGGAAAGCTTGTTCGACCCGAAGCATTGGTCTGCACGCGGCGAGCTTGCTGCTGTTGCCGGCGGCCGCGGGTCGGCTTGGTTCATTGGCAATGAGCAAAATCCTTGGGTATTGCGTCATTATCGGCGCGGCGGGTTTATCGCGCGCCTGACCGCGGATCAATACTGGTGGCTGGGCGAGGAGCGGGTGCGTGCTTTCGCGGAGTGGCGTTTGCTGTCTTATCTTAAGAAACGCGGGCTGCGTGTCCCGCGGCCGGTGGGTGCGTGGTATCGGCGCGCAGGCCTCACGTATCGTTGCGATCTAATCACCGAGCGCATCATCGATGCGCAATCGTTGAGTGCCGCGTTGAGCGTGGGTGAAATTGCGCCGGCCGGCTGGCAGGCGATCGGGCGGGCCGTAGCACAACTGCACGAACAAGGCGCCGACCACGCGGACTTGAACGCGCACAACATCTTGCTCGATAACAATTTCAACATCAGCATCATCGATTTCGACCGCGGGCAATTGCGCGCCCCGGGGACCTGGAGCTCGAGAAATTTGGCCCGCTTGCGCCGCTCGCTCGTGAAGATATCGGCAAGCTTGCCGCCGGGCCGATTCATATCCGAGTCGTGGAACCACTTGCTTGCCGGTTACCAAGCCACCGGCGCGGCGGCGGGCTAATCGTTGCGGTTCGTGTATTCGTGGCTGATCAGAATTGCTGCACCGTTCGCGTTCGCGGTGGTGCTGTGGCGAGGTGTGCGCGACCCCGGTTACCGGCAAGGATTGGGACAGCGATTCGGGTTCGGACCGATGCTGCCTGTGCCAATGCGCCCGAGTATCTGGGTGCATGCGGTTTCGTTAGGGGAGATGACCGCGGCTGCGCCGCTCGTGCGCGAGCTGCGCGCGCGATACGCGCAGTATCCCTTGGTGTTGACGACGGCGACTCCGGCCGGTAGAGCGCGTGCGACCGCACTGTTTGCCGGCGCGGCTGACATCCGTTTCTTGCCCTACGACACGCCTGGCTCGGTCAGGCGGTTCCTAAAGCGCATTCAGCCCCGTGTGGCCATCATCATGGAAACGGAGCTATGGCCGAATTTATTTCGCGAGTGCGAGCGGCGCCGCGTGCCGGTCTTTCTCGCCAGCGCACGGCTGTCGGCTCAATCGGTGCTGCGTTACCGGCGTCTTGGGAAATTGTTTGCCGGCGTGTTCACACCGAACGTATCGATAGCAGCGCAATCCGACGAGGATGCCGAGCGATTTAAATCCATCGGTGCCGCGGCAAATCAAACCCACGTGGTCGGCAATGTGAAGTTCGATCTGCGCTTCGAGGAGGGCGTGGTCGAAGCGGGCGGTTTGCTGCGCTCCGCGTACGGCGGCCAGAGGGTCGTGTGGGCGGCAGGCAGCACCCACGCGGGCGAGGAGGAGCAACTGCTCGATGTTCACCTTAAGCTGCGAGCGCATTTCCCGAACGCGCTTTTGCTGTTGGCGCCGCGGCACAAGGATCGCTTCGCGAGCGTCGCCGATTTGCTCACCCGAAAAGGCGTTAGATTCGCGCGCCGCAGCGACATGGCGCCGGATGGCAGGGCACTGCCGGTCGATACGGCGGTGCTGCTGGTGGATACGATGGGCGAACTGACCGCCGTTTACGCGTCCTGCGATGTGGTTTTCGTCGGCGGCAGTCTCGTGCCCGTGGGCGGGCACAACCTGCTGGAGCCCGCTGCTTTGGGGCTGCCGGTGTTGACCGGTCCGTTTAACTTCAAGGGTAAGGACATTGCACTGCTGCTGTTGCGCGAGGGCGCCGCCTTGCAGGTAGAGGGCGTGCAGGACCTGGCGGCTGCTCTTCAGCGCCTTCTCGATAACCCCGCAGAACGTGCACGCATGGGGGCCATCGGAAAAAATATAGTGCAGTCGAACCGCGGCAGCGTCGAACGATTGCTCGCCCTTATCGCACCTGCGCTGCCGGCGGAACGTCCGTCTGCTGCGGCTGTGGGGGCGCATCCGTCAGTAAAGCATTGATCCGCTGCAGGCTTTGCTCCGAGAGCGTGCCGGCGGCTTGCTGCAGCTTGATGACGTTCAACATGTAATCGTAACGGCTGTGCGCATAGCTGGTTTGCGCCTGCACCCACTGCTGCCGCGATTGCAGTACGTCCACGGCGGTGCGCGTTCCCGCTTCATAGCCCGATTCCGTGGCGCGCAGCGCGACCAAGTTGGAGTCGACGGCGCGATGCAACGCCTTCACCCGGGACATTTCGGAGAGCACGCCGAGGTAAGCGTCGCGTGCATCGTGTTCGGTCTGGCGCGCCACACGCTCGAGGCGCTCCTTGGCTGCTCGATGCTGGTAAACAGCCTGGCGCACCTGCGAAGAAACCAAACCGCCCGAGTAGATCGGGATGGTCAATTGAATACCGATGGAGCGCTGTTTTTGATCGAGAAATGTCCCGCCCGCGGGATTGCCGTTGTCGAACGTATCGATGCCGTTGTTCGTGAGCTTGCCTGCGCTGCCCACCAGGTCGAGCGTGGGGTAATGCTCGCCGCGCGTGATCGATGCATTCTCGCGCGCGATGTCCGCGGACAACCGGCTCGAGACCAGCGATAAATTCTGTTGCAGGGCCATTTCGACCCAGCGGTCCTCGCTGATGGGGTCGGGACTCGCCATCTCGAACGGCTCGATGGGACGGGCGAGAGTATCGAAGGGGTCGCCGATGATTTCCCGCAACAGCTCCCAGGTGGAGGCGAGCGCTCGCTTGGCCGCAATGACGGCTGCCGCGGTGCTGTCGTGGGCGGCGCGTGCCTCTTCGACATCGGTGATGGCAATGAGCCCGATTTGGTATCTCGCCTCCGCCTGATCGAGCTGGCGGTTGACGGAGAGGAGCGCAACTTGTTGCGCCTCGAGATCGTCTTGCGCCCCGAGCACGTCGAAATAGCGTTGTGAGACTCGCGTCATCAAGTCTTGCTGCGCCGCCTGGTAATCCGCCTCCGCCTGGGCCACCTGGGAGTCCGCGCGTTTAAGGGCTTCCCAGTTCTGCCAGCGAAATAGGCTTTGTCTCAAGTCGATGGTGTAGTGGTGGACGGTGGTCTCGACCCTGCCGCTGAAGGGGAAGGTCTCGAAAATCGTTGAGGGGGTGCCCGTCTGCGCGCAGGGAACGCCGGCCGGCACTCCGGCGTTGCAAGCCGGCAGTGTCACCGCTTGGGTTGTGTTCTGCGATCCGGTGTCGCGCTCGCGCGAGATCAGGCCATTACCCGTCAACTGCGGCAACAAGTAGGACAGGGCCTGGGGCTTGGCTTCCAGGGCCGCGAGGCGGGTCGCCTCTGCCTCGCGCAGTTGGGGGTCGTTTTGCAGCGCACGCTGGTACACGGCCACCAAGTCCGCCGCCCCCGCCGAATTCGCGGCCAAAAGTGCCAAGACGATCAGAAGTCGGTTCATGAATTACCCATTGGGCCGATCCCGGGCCGGTAGTATAGTGTTATATACTACTATATCACCTGGGTATCGGGTCAATACTGTGGAATCCTCGGGTCTATAACCCGCGACCAGGTCAAAATTCCACCGGCCAGGTTAAAAACTTTGGCGAAGCCTTGGGCGTCGAGAAACTGTGCCACTTGAGCACTGCGACCCCCGGATCGGCATATCACCACCGTCTCCTTGTGCGGATCCAATTCGCCGAGGCGATTGGAAATCTCGCCCATGGGAATGTGCACCGTGTCTGACGGGACCGGTGCGAGCGCGACTTCCCAGTCCTCACGGACATCGAGGAGCGTCATAGCTTCTCCACCGTTGCGTCGATCGAGAAATTCTTGCGGGGTGAGCTCGCCGACCATGCCTAGTAACCCATGCCTAGTAACCCATGCCTAAAAGACAAAGCTTCGCGCGGCGGGCGCGTGGATCAAAGGGTCGATAACCGTCTCAAACAAGCTTTCGCGAATCCACTCAGACTCATCGACGCGCCGTACCAAAACGGCATCCATCACCGGCGGCTCGCCCACGATGGCAAACAGCCGTCCGCCGATTTTCAAGGATCTCTCGAAGCGAGCATCGTAGACGGGAAGGGAGCCGGTGATAGCAATCGCGTCGTACTCCCCCAAAGGGGCGCCATCGAAGGCGTCCCGAGTCTCAAATTCCACGGGCGCGTTGGCAGCGGCGCGCAAGCGCCCCGCTCTGGCCGCGACGCTTTTCGCCGAGGCAGTGAACTCGGGGAAGATATCGATGGAGCGGACTTGAGATCCGAGCAGGCTGAAGCAGGCGGCGAGATAGCCTGTTCCCGTGCCGATCTCGAGCACGGTTTCAATGGGTAGTACACCTAAGGCCTGCAAAATGCGGCCCTGTATCTTGGGAGCGAGCATGCATTGCCCGAAACCGATGGGAATGGGCGCATCGGCAAACGCCAGCTCGCGGTATTCGGACGGCACGAAAGCTTCGCGCGGCACCAAGGAAAACACCTGGAGAACACGGGGATCCAGCACTTCCCAAGTCCGTATTTGCTGATCCACCATTTGTTGGCGGGCGGTGAGGTTATCCATGAATTCCCGTGCGCGATTAAGGCCGCTGATTATGGTCAATTTCACCAGGGTACGCGAGCCCCTTGCGCTATTCTCCACTTCACGACGGTTTGCGGCGCATTCGGCATGAAGCGCACCCATTATAAGCGCCGCCAGGACTCGTCGCATTGAGGTCAGCGTTGATTCTGTCTTCCCTTGCGTTGTGGTTGGTAACCACGGCCATATTGGCGGTGGGCATCGTCATGCTTTTCGCGTGGAAGCGGCGTCAGGAGCGTGCCGTCAACGCTTTCTCCAGCCGCATTCACGCCCTGCTCAGCGAAGGGGCAGCCTCCGGACGCATCGAGCTCAACGCCGAACCCGGCGCCTTAGGAAGGCTCGGAGCCGCAGTCAACAAGTTGCTGGAAGACGTGCAAGTGCGCGGGTCGCAGTTGCAGGACCGAGAGCAGCTTTTCCAGCGGCTGGTTGAAACCGTGCATGACGCGGTGCTCGTGCATCGGGATGTCATTTTGTTCGCCAATGCGCGTTTTCTCTCGCTGTTCGGGCTAGCCGCCGCGGAGGTGGTGGGCAAGCCCCTTACCGAGTTCGTTGCGCCGGAATACGTCGAGCTGGTCGCCAACAATTTGCGCAGGCGTTTGGCGGGTGATTCCGCCCCCGAGCGTTACGAGATCGAATTGATGGACCGTCAGGGTCAAGTCACGCGCGTCGAACTATCGAGCACCGTAGTGGACAGTGCGGGGCAGCCTGCACTGCTGCTCACGGCACTCGAGATGCTGCCGGGAATCCTCCCGGCGCAGAGCCCACAGAAGCCTCGCGCCATGGCGACGCTCGATGCGATGGGCGAGAGCGTCATCACCGTCGATGCCGACGGCCGGATCGATTACATCAATCATTCCGCGGAACTTTTGCTAGGGGCAAGTGCGGCCCAAGTCCTGGGGAAAAATCTTCCGGAAGTGGCCTCGCTGGTGGACGAAATTGACCGGCGTTCGCTCGGCGATCTGGTCCAGAAGGCTCTGACCGTAAACGGCCGAGCCACGGCTGCAAGGCGCGCGGTGCTGATACCCGTGAGTCCCGGCGCCCCCAACGCCGAGCGATTCGTCGAAATCAGCGTCACGTCGCTGCGCTCCGAGGGCAAAGAGATTACCGGCCTGGTGCTGGTGCTGCACGACACCAGCGAACTGCGCGGCCTCACCCGGCAGATGACCTACCAGGCCAGCCACGATGCCTTGACCGGCTTGGTCAATCGGCGCGAATTCGAGCGCCGCCTGCAGGAAGCCACCGATTCAGCCCAAACCAGCGCGATCGGCCACGCGTTGTGCTATCTCGATCTGGACCATTTCAAGGTGGTCAATGACACCTGCGGCCACACGGCCGGCGATAATATGCTGCGCGAGATCGCATCGCTTATCAAAGACACCGTGCGCGACTCCGACACCGCAGGGCGCATCGGCGGCGATGAGTTCGCGCTGCTGCTGGTGGGGTGTCCTCTGGAGAAAGCACGCCAGATCGCCGACAACGTGGTGCGCTCGGTGAATGATTTTCGATTCGTTTGGAAGGACAAGATTTTCAACGTCGGCGTCAGTATCGGCCTGGTCGAAATCGGCCGCGACAGCGGCACCATTGAGGACATCATGAATGCCGCAGACTCCGCCTGCTACGTGGCGAAGAAGCAGGGCGGCTTGCATGTGCAAGTGTACTCGGCGCGCGAAGAGGCGAGTGCGCGCCATAGCGGCGAAATTCATTGGCTGCTGAAATTGCAGGGCGCGCTGCGCGAGAACAAGTTCGAGTTGTATTTCCAGCCCATCGTGCACGCCCGCGCCGGCGGCGTGACCGGGCCGGCATTGGAAGTGTTCGTGCGCCTTGCCGGCGAGCACGGGCAACCATCGGCACCGCCTGCGGAATTCATCCGCGCGGCCGAGCGCTACCGCTTGATGCCGCACGTGGACCGGTGGGTGGTGCAGGCGGTGCTTGCGGCGCTCGGGCGCGGCGGCTTGAAGTTGCCGCCGGGCCGCAGCGTCGCCATCAACATCGCCGGCCAGACCTTGGGCGATGCAGAATTTTTGGAATTCGTGGTGGAATGTTTCGATCATACCGGCGCGAGTCCCGGCGACATCTGCTTTGAGGTCACGGAAAATTCGGTGGTGGCCAATCTGGATCATGCGCAGCGCTTCATCGCCGTATTACACGGCATGGGCTGCGAGTTCGCGCTGGATGATTTCGGCAGCGGCTTGAGCTCATTCTCGACTTTGAAAACATTACCGATGGATTATTTAAAGATCGACGGTTCGTTCATCAAGAACCTGGCCGGCGATACCGTGAATCAAGCCATGGTGGCGGCCATGATCGAGCTGTCGCGCTCCTTAAACTTCCGGGTGGTCGCGGAACAGGTCGAGGATCAGCTGTCGCTCGATACCGTGACGGGCATGGGCATCGATTTCGTCCAGGGTTTCGTGGTCGGACGACCGCAACCCCTGTCGATGATTCCTACCGGAACGTAGTGGATAAAGGCTTATAACGCCGCAGCAGGCGCTCATAACCAACTTCCTATGGCATTTATCCCAAGCTTAGGAGGAAAATCGGGCATCCAGTAAAGGGGAAAGCCACCATGCCTATTTTTGAAGACAACACCAAGTCCATCGGACACACGCCGCTGGTACGCATCAACCGCCTCGATGCCGGCAGCGGTGCCACCATCCTGGCGAAGATCGAGGGGCGCAACCCGGCTTATTCAGTGAAGTGCCGCATCGGCGCTGCGATGGTCTGGGATGCGGAAGAGCGCGGCACGCTGAAGCCGGGGATGTCGCTTGTCGAGGCTACCAGCGGCAACACCGGTATCGCGCTGGCCTACGCGGCCGCGGCGCGCGGCTATGGGTGCGTGCTCACCATGCCGGACACCATGACCATGGAACGGCGAAAGGTTCTGGCGGCATTCGGCGCTAAACTGGTTTTGACTCCAGGGGCCAAGGGCATGAAGGGCGCCATGGCCAAGGCCGAGGAATTGGCCGCTGCCGAGCCGCGCAAATACCTGCTGATGAAGCAGTTTGAAAATCCTGCCAACCCGGGCATCCACGAGAAGACCACCGGCCCCGAGATTTGGGACGACACCGACGGCAAAGTCGACATTTTCGTCAGCGGCGTCGGCACGGGCGGCACCTTGACCGGCGTGTCGCGCTATATCAAGAACACTCGCGGCAAGAAGATTCTCACCGTGGCGGTAGAACCTAGCAATTCGCCCGTCATCACGCAAACGCGCGCCGGCCAGCCCCTGACGCCGACGCCGCACAAGATTCAAGGCATCGGGGCCGGATTCATCCCGAAGAATCTGGACTTGTCCTTGGTGGATCGCGTGGAACAAGTGAGCAACGAGGAAGCCATCGAGTTCGCGCGCCGCTTGGCGCGCGAAGAAGGACTGCTGTCGGGAATCTCCTGCGGCGCGGCGATGGCGGTGGCCGTGCGCTTGGCGCAAGATCCTGCGAACAAGGGCAAGACCATCGTGACGATTTTGCCGGATGCCGGCGAGCGCTATTTGTCCGGCGCGCTGTTCGAGGGATTGTTTGAGGAAGTCGAGAAGATGCAGGCGGTGGCCTAAGCAATGAACGCCGCCACCGTCAAGCCCCAAGTCACAGCGCTGGAGCAGCTCACCGGCGAGCTGCTCCACAGCTACTTGAGCGATGAACGTGCGCGGCGTATATCGCAACGCTATCTGCCTTCACGCGAGGCCATCGTCGAGATCTTGAACGCAGTGCTCGATCTCATGTATCCCGGCTACTTCGGGCGGCAGGATTTAAAAGCCGACAACCTGAACGCGCATATCGATCAGATGTTGGCATCCCTCGTCCCAAAGCTCGAGCACGAGATGGAACAATGCCTGTGCTATGGGCGCGAGCGGGAGACTGTGCCCCCGCAATTCGGCGAGTGTGCGCCGCGCGCCCACGAACTGGCGGAAATCTTCTTGCGGCGGCTGCCGGAAATACGGGGGATGTTGATACGCGACGTGGCGGCCGCTTTCGAGGGGGATCCCGCTGCGTTGAATCTGGATGAGATCATTTTGGCCTATCCCGGGGTGCTCGCGGTCAGCGTGTACCGCATTGCGCATGCCTTGTACGATTTGGGCGTGCCGATGATGGCGCGCATCATGACGGAGTGGGCGCATTCTAAAACCGGCTGCGATATTCATCCGGGCGCGACCATCGGCGCCGCTTTTTTCATCGACCATGCCACCGGCGTCGTGATCGGCGAGACCACGCACATCGGCGACGGCGTAAAGATCTACCAGGGTGTGACCTTGGGCGCGCTGTCGCTTCCGCGGGATGCCAGCGGACATATCATCCGCGGCCGTAAGCGCCATCCGACGGTGGAAAGCGGATCAACTCTGTACGCAAACGCGACGGTGTTGGGCGGTCAGACGGTGGTCGGCGCCGACAGCGTCATCGGCGGCTCGGTTTTTCTAACCCACAGTGTGCCGCCTCGCTCGCGGGTTTCATTGAAGGAGCCGGAGCTGCGCGTGCTAACGCGGGACGGGGCCGCGGAACCGGACGCGATTTACTTCGATATTTAAACTCACATCATCTTGCCAAGGACCGGCACCAGCAGCAGCGCGACGATGTTGATGATCTTGATCAAGGGGTTGATCGCAGGTCCTGCAGTGTCCTTGTAAGGGTCGCCGACCGTATCGCCGGTGACCGCCGCCTTGTGAGCGTCGGAGCCTTTGCCGCCGAAGTGGCCCTCTTCGATGTATTTCTTGGCGTTGTCCCAGGCACCGCCGCCGGTGGTCATCGATATGGCCACGAACAAGCCGGTCACGATGGTGCCGATGAGCAGTCCGCCGAGGGCTTGCACACCCGAGCCCGGACCCATTAAGAAATTCACGATGAAGACCAGCACGATGGGCACGAGGATGGGTAGCAGCGAGGGGATGATCATCTCCTTGATGGCTGCCTTGGTCAGCATGTCGACCGCGCGCGAGTAGTCGGGTTTCGCCGTGCCTTCCATGATGCCGGCGATTTCCTTGAACTGACGGCGCACTTCATTGACCACGGCGCCTGCGGCACGGCCTACGGCTTCCATCGCCATGGCGGCAAAGAGATACGGCACCAAGCCGCCGATGAATAGTCCGATGATCACCGCGGGGTTCGATAAGTCAAAGGTCGTGGGATGGCCCAGCACCTCGCCCAGCTTGTGCGTGTAGTCTGCAAACAGCACCAGCGCGGCAAGTCCCGCCGAACCAATGGCATATCCTTTGGTGACCGCCTTGGTGGTGTTGCCGACCGCATCCAAGGGGTCGGTGACATCGCGCACCTTTTTGTCCAAGTGCGCCATCTCGGCGATGCCGCCGGCGTTGTCGGTGATGGGGCCATAGGCATCGAGCGCGACGATCATGCCCGTCATCGAGAGCATGGCAGTGGCCGCGATGGCGATGCCATACAAACCCTCGAGCTGGAATGAGGCATAGATGCTCAAGGCGACTGCGATAACGGGCAGGGCGCAGGCCTTCATCGATACGCCGAGCCCGGCGATGATATTGGTGGCATGGCCGGTTTGCGAGGCTGCAGCCACGTGCTGCACCGGCTTGTATTCGGTGGCGGTGTAGTACTCGGTGATGACGATCATGGCGGCGGTGAGCGCCAATCCAACCAAGGTGCAGAGCCAGATCCTCATGGCTTGATCGCCCATGATTTGCTGCGACACGAAGTAAAAGGCGATCGCCGAAATCACCGCGGAAACGATCACGCCTTTGTACAGCGCGTTCATGATCTTGCCGCCTTCGCCCGTGGAGACGAAGAAAGTGCCGACGATGGAGGAGATGATGGAAATCGCGCCGAGCACCAGCGGAAATAAAATCGCCCGGACGCCCATGTCGACCATGACCAGTCCACCCAGCAACATGGTCGCAACCAAGGTCACGGCGTACGTTTCAAACAAGTCGGCCGCCATGCCGGCGCAGTCACCGACATTGTCGCCGACGTTGTCGGCGATGACGGCGGGGTTGCGCGGATCATCTTCCGGAATCCCGGCTTCGACTTTGCCTACGAGGTCAGCCCCCACATCGGCGCCTTTGGTGAATATTCCGCCGCCTAAGCGCGCGAAGATCGAGATCAGCGAGCCGCCGAACGCAAGGCCGACGAGCGAGCGCAATGCGGTATCGGAATCCCCGAGGAATCTAAGCATCAAGAGGTAATAGCCGGCGACACCGAGAAGGCCCAAGCCCACCACCAGCATGCCGGTGATGGCGCCGCCGCGGAATGCGACCTTCAGCGCCGCATTGATGCCGTTGTGCGCGGCTTGCGCGGTCCTTACATTGGCGCGAACGGAAATGAACATACCGATGTATCCGGCGAGTCCGGAAAGGAGGGCACCCACGGCAAAACCGCCGGCGGTGGCCCAATCAAGTGCTAGGCCTAAGGCTACGAAAAGAATCACTCCGACGATCGCGATGGTCGAATATTGGCGATTCAAGTAGGCGCGGGCGCCTGCTTGGATGGCGGCCGCAATCTCCTGCATGCGGGGATTGCCGGCAGGCTGTTTCAAAATCCAGCGTACAGAGATGACGCCGTAGAGGATTGCAACAACGCCTGCTGCAATAGCCAACCATAGCGCAACGTCTAGAGTCATGAAAAAATCTCCCGCGAGCTTATGTTATTGAAAAATAAGAGGTTAGTTCAAAAAAACGCGACTATATCACAAACGGTTTGCGCAAGCGCTTAGGCACGCTCACGCCCTTCAATGTGACATAAGCTGGCAGGCCATTACGGTACGGAGGGTACCCCTCGCCACCGATCAGGGGCAATAGATACCGGCGGCACGCAGCGGTGATGCCAAATCCATCCGCCGTGATGAAATTTCTCGGCACCTTTTTCTCTTGGTTGGCAATGGCGGATAACGGCGCTTCGCCGATGCTCCAGCGATAGGGTTTGGAGGACTTTCTCACGATGATGGGCATGACGGCATTCTTGCCTTGAACCGCGAATTGCACCGCGGCCTTGCCCACTGCGTACGCCTGCTCGACGTCCACCTTGGAGGCAATGTGCCGTGCCGAGCGCTGCAGATAATCCGCCACCGCCCAATGAAATTTATAGCCGAAGGCCTGCTGGGCCATTTGCGCGAACACTGGGCCTACACCGCCGAGTTGCGAATGCCCGAAGGCGTCTTTAGTGCCTGCCTCGGCGAGGAATTTACCGTCCGCGTCTTTGACGCCTTCCGAGACGACCACCACGCAGTAGCCGCGCTTCTCCACCGTGGCCTTCACCTTTTGCAGGAACGCCTCGCGGTCGAACGCGATCTCCGGAAACAGAATGATGTGGGGTGCATCGCCGGTTTTTTCGCCCGCCAATCCGCCGGCTGCGGCGATCCAGCCGGCGTGACGGCCCATCACCTCCAGAACGAATACTTTGGTCGAGGTGCGCGCCATCGAGGCGACATCGAGCGCTGCTTCGCGCGTCGACACCGCGATATATTTGGCGGCGGACCCAAAGCCGGGGCAGCAGTCGGTCAGGGGCAGGTCGTTATCGACCGTCTTGGGAACCCCGATGCAGATGATCGGATAGTTCATCTGCACGGCGATCTCCGACACCTTCTGGGCAGTGTCCATGGAATCATTGCCGCCGTTGTAGAAAAAATAGCCGATATCGTGGGCGCGGAATATGTCAATCAAGCGCTCGTATTGAGCGCGATTTTTGTCGATGCCGGCGAGCTTGTAGCGCGCGGAACCGAACGCGCCGCCCGGGGTGTAGCGTAGAGCGCCGATGGTCGCGCGGCTCTCCTTGCTGACATCGATCATGTCTTCGGTGAGCGCGCCGATAATGCCGTGCCGGCCCGCATACACGCGTGCGATTTTATCGGGGTAGCGCCGCGCGGTCTCGATCAAGCCGCAGGCTGAAGCGTTGATGACCGCGGTAACTCCACCGGACTGTGCATAGAAAGCGTTTTTCTTGGCCACAAAGCCCCCATTGCGATAGGCCGCGCAGAATAGCCGATCGGCGCGTCCTCTGGTACGGTAGCGCGCTTTTACTACCAAAAGAATTCATGAGAATAGTCCTACTTGGCGCTCCCGGCTCCGGCAAAGGCACGCAATCGCAGCGCCTGGTCAAAGCCTTTCACATACCGCAAATATCGACCGGCGACCTGCTGCGCGACGCTGTGGCCAGGCGCACCGACCTCGGACTTAAGGCCAAGTCCGCCATGGACTTAGGCAAGCTGGTGGACGATGCCACGGTTCTTGGGATGATCCGCGAACGCTTGGGCCGCCCCGACGCCGCCCAGGGCTTTATTCTGGACGGCTTTCCCCGGAACATTCCGCAAGCCGAAGCGCTGCAGGCGATGCTCGCGGCTTTGGGCACGCCCCTGCAGGCGGTGGTGCTGTTGAATCTGGACTTGGGGATTCTGTTCAAGCGGCTCTCGGGGCGCAGAATCTGCGAAAAATGCGGGCGGGTTTTCAATATTTATACCGCTGCGCCCGCCGCGCTCGCGCATTGCGATGAGTGCGGCCCGGAACATAAGCTTGTCCAAAGGCCGGATGACAAAGAAGAAGTCATCGGCAAACGTTTGGATGTCTATGAAGCGCAGACCAAGCCCTTGATTGCCTATTATAGGGCTGCGGAGCTCTTGCGCGTGGTAGATGCCGATGCCGACGTGGAGACCGTGTTCAAAAATATCCAGGCCGCGATCGCTTAAGGCAACGTCTCGAGCAGTCGCGTACCGATCTCTTGTTTGCGCCAGCCGGAAAGCGCGTGAGTGTCGCGCTTACCCATGGCGAGCGCTTTTAACTCGCCGCGCGGCGCCAACACCTCGGCGCTCACTGTCAGCTCTGCCGCGCGCGCATCGACGGTTTTGATCAGGCGTTCAAGCAATGCTTTTTGTTCAGGAGTGGGACGGGAGTCCTGCACCGGTTCGAGATCGGTCAGTTCCGCGCTCGACGCGCTATCCAGGGCCTCGAGCAGCGTTGATGCGAATTTTTCGTTCATGGGCTCCACGGCCTCGAGTGCGGCAGGCGATTTCGGATTGTTCTGAGCAATCGCGAAGATGGCGGCATCCTCCAAAATCCAGGAACGCGGCAGATCGCGCGCGCGAGCATGCGCTTCACGCCAGTTGGCAATGGCTCTGGCGCGCGCCCGCGCCTCCGGCTGAAGCGAGTTTAAGCCGCGCAAGCGAGCCCACGCTTGTGCCGGATCCGGTTCGTACAGCCGCCGATCTTCTAAACCCAAGCAATCCTCGCGCACCCAGTGCTCGCGTCCCAATTCCTGCAAGCGCTGCGTAAGCTGCTCCGCGATATCGCCCAAGTACAAAACATCGTCAGCGGCGTATTCCAACTGTTCGCGCGTCAGCGGCCGCTTCGACCAGTCGGTGCGGGTTTGCCCTTTGGGAATGGTGATGTCCAGCAGGGTTTTGACAAGTTCGGCGTACCCCACTTGGGGCTTCATGCCAATGCATGCGGCGGCGATTTGCGTGTCGAACACGGGAGACAGTACTCGCTTGGTCGTCAGATAGACCGCTTCCAGGTCTTGCCGAGCCGCGTGAATGAGCTTGGGTGAGGAGGGCGCTGTCAAGATCGGCATCAGCGCGTCGAGGCTTTCGAGCCGCAAGGTATCGACACACCAGATCTGCCCGCCGGCGCTCAGCTGCAGCAGGCATAGTTTCGGAAAGAATGTGCGCTCGCGCAAGAATTCGGTATCCACGCCGATCGATGCGTGCGCCTCCAATCCGCTTGCAAGTTCCAGAAGCGCATCGCTCCGATCGATCCAAATCGCGTCAGGCATACAAACCTACGTGTACAATTTGGAACGAAGTATGACTGAATCGGTATGCTGCGACTCGCAAAAGCATTTTTAGATATCGCCTTGTGGCGGCATACGCCGGCACATTTGCCCACATCGCGGCTGTTGTTGGCGCTCGTGATCGGCGCCGCGGCGCTCATGGAGGTGCTGGGCGCGTTTTTGCCGCCGGCCTCGGGTGATGGGATCCTCGTGCGCATCGCCATGGGCGTAGGCTTGCCGCTGGCCTTCACGTGGGCTGTGCTGGCCTTGGCGAGGCGGCGCGAGCGTTTCCTGCAGACCGCCAGCGCGCTGCTGGGCGTGGGCGTGCTCGCCGAAATCGTTCTTTATCCCTTAGCCGCTATGCTGCGTCTCATAGGCGAGGATCGCATGGTGTCGATACCGGTAGGGCTGATGCTGTATGTTGCATTGATTTGGTACTTGCTCGCCTGTGCGCACATCTGGCGCGCGGCATTGGATTCGGGCTTGTTATTGGGCGGCCTCGTCAGCGTGGGGTACTTGGTATTGTCGATTGCACTCGAGCAGCAAATGCTGCCGCCGACATGACGCATATTCATATTCTAGGAATTGGCGGCACATTCATGGGCGGCGTGGCCGCCATCGCGAAGGCCGCCGGATTTCGCGTCACGGGCTCGGATCTCAACGTCTATCCGCCGATGAGCACGCAACTTCAAGCCCTCGGCATCGAGCTCATTCAAGGCTACGGCGCAGAGCAGCTCGATCTTAAGCCCGATATGGTCGTGGTGGGCAATGCGCTGAGCCGCGGCAGTCCGGTTATCGAAGCGCTCCTCGACCGTGCCATGCCCTATACGTCGGGCCCGCTGTGGCTCGCCGAACAGGTGCTCTACCAAAGGCATGTGATCGCGGTGAGCGGCACTCACGGCAAGACCACCACGACGGCCATGCTCACGTGGATACTCGAGCATGCGGGACTCGAACCCGGGTTCCTGGTCGGAGGCGTACCGGGCAACTTCGACTCCAGCGCGCGACTGGGAAAGCCGCCCTTCTTCGTGATCGAGGCCGATGAGTACGATACTGCTTTTTTTGACAAGCGCGCCAAGTTCGTCCATTACCGTCCGCGCACGGCCGTCCTGAATAATCTGGAATACGATCACGCGGACATTTATCCGGACGTGGCTTCCATCCGCCGCCAATTTAACCAGCTGCTGCGTACCGTGCCGCGCGCGGGCAGGCTAATCGTGAACGGCGAGGATGCCGAGCTCAAGACAACATTGAGCGAGGGCTGCTGGACGCCGAGCGAATCATTTTCGTTGTCAAAGGGTGATTGGACTGCACTCATTGCTAAGGACTCCGCTGCGAGCCGCTTCGACGTGCATTTTAAAGGACGAGCTGTCGCCGAGGTGGAGTGGGACCTCATCGGCGAACACAATGTCATGAATGCGTTGGCTGCGATCGGCGCCGCGCATCACGTGGGCGTGGCTCCCGAGAGAGCCGCGCGCGCGCTCAAGGCGTTTCGCGGCGTCAAGCGCCGCATGGAGGTACGCGGCGTTGTTCAGGGTGTGACCGTTTACGATGACTTTGCGCATCATCCCACCGCCATCGAGACCACGTTGCGCGGCTTGCGCGCACGCGTCGGCCCCTCACGCATCATTGCCGTGGTAGAGGCGCGCTCCAATACCATGAAGCTGGGCGTGCATCGCGATGCGTTGGCGCCCTCATTGGCGGTGGCCGACAAGGCCTGGTTCCTCAATCCGAAGGATTTGGGCTGGAATTTGGCGATTGCGGTTAAGCCCATGGGCGATCGCGCCAGCCTCGCGGAGACGGTCGATGAGCTGGTCCAAGGGTTGGTTAAAGAGGCCCGGCCCGGAGACCAGATCTTGGTGATGAGCAACGGCGGCTTCGGCGGCTTGCACGAAAAGTTGCTCACGGCGCTGCGGGGCTGAGCCATGCCTGAGCAGCCATCCATCGCATTATTTCCGCTCAACATCGTGTTATTCCCCGGCGGTCCATTGCCCTTGCGTATTTTTGAAACGCGTTACATGGACATGGTGCGAAGCTGCATGCGGCAGGACCAGCGTTTCGGCGTCGCCTTGATCCGCGATGGCAGCGAAGTCGGTCCTGCCGAGACTTTCGATCTCGGGACCATGGCGAAAATCGTCGACTTTCATCAACTGTCCGATGGGTTTCTCGGTCTCTCTTGCGTCGGTGAGCGGCGCTTTCGCATCACCGGCCGCAGCCGACAAGCCGACGGATTGAACCGGGCGCAAATCGAGTTGATCAATGAGGAAGCGAGGACCGCCGTGCCGGAGCGGCACGTGCATTTGGCCGAGCTATTGAGAACGGTGCTGCCGGAGCTGGGCGAGGTCTATGCCGGCATGCAGATGCAGCTCGACGATGCCGCGTGGGTGGGGTTTCGCCTTGCGGAGATTCTGCCTATACCTGCGGCGGAAAAACAATTCTGCCTCGAGTTGCAAGATCCAATCCAGCGGCTCGACCTCTTGAGCCCCTTGGCGCAAGGCGCGGCCGGCTAGCGCGCCCGGGGAACCCAAAGCGCGCGTGATAGCCACAGCGCGCCGGCGATGCAGGCGCCCCACGGCAGCAGCCAATACCCGAGGAGCCCATCGAAGCGGCCGACCCAAAAAGAATTTCGCGCCGCCTCGCCGCTGGTGGTTGCCTCCTGCAGCATGCGCAGCACCAGCACCCATCCGGCATGCAGTCCAATTGATACGGCAATGTTGCCGGTGAGTATCCGTGTGAGGCTTAAAATAAAGCCCACCACCAGCCAAGAGAGAAACGAATCGAATACCAGCGAGGGGTGCGATAGGGGCGAGAAAGATCGCAGCAACAACTCGAAGCCGCTACCCCAACCCACATCCTCCGGCGCAATCCTGGCCTTGGCGAAGAAATGCAGCACCGCGAATAGCGGAGCGGTGAGCAGGGCAGCCGCCCAGCGCCCCGACTCGCGCTCGATGGCCGTGTGCATGGCGCCGCGCATGACGGTCTCCTCGAGGAGCGCAACACTGATCCCGGAAATGAGGCCGAGCATAAAAATGCGCGCGACGCTGTGCGCCGTCGGGGTGAAGTCGGGGCTGAGCACGCGCAGGTGCGTCGACAACAAGAACCATGCGCCGAGGCCGGCGCTCACCATCCCCATGGCTCCCCACGCGAAGCTCACCGTCAGAAATCGGCGCCACGGCAAGCCGTAGCCGAAATCGCGCTTGCGCGTTAGATTCAAGTGCCGGCACACCCACACCAATTCCGCGATCAGCACCAACATCGCCACGCGGCTGGCGACGCGATGAAATGCCCAGGGGGCGAAGGAGGACGTGGCTTGGTAGGCCGGATAGGCAATCATCGCAGCGATAAGGCCCGCGAGCACGATCGCACCAACGAACCAAGCGAAGGCGCGCACTAGTTTAAAGAAGCGAAGACGCGGGCGGCGGCGGCGGCGGTGGCTTCGATGTCGGCCGCCGTATGCGCCGCCGACAAAAATCCTGCTTCGAATGCGGAGGGTGCGAGGTATATCCCCTCGGCCAGCATGCCGTGGAAAAACCGCTTGAAGCGCTCGACATCGCAGGCGATGACTTTGTCGTAGCGATCGACGTTGCGTTCGGACGTAAAGAAAAATCCGAACATGCCGCAGACGTGATTCGTGGCAAGCGCGACGCCGGCGCCGGCGGCCGCCGTGGCCAGCCGTTCCATCAAGATGTCGGTCATGGCGCTCAAGCGTTGGTGGAACTGAGGCGCGCTGATGAGCTCGAGCGTGGTCAGGCCGGCCATCATCGCCACCGGATTTCCGGACAAGGTGCCCGCTTGGTATACCGGGCCTAAAGGCGCCAGCTGCTGCATGATGTCGCGCCGGCCACCGAAGGCGCCCACGGGCATGCCCCCGCCGATAATCTTGCCAAGCGTCGTCAAGTCCGGCCGCACGCCGTACAAGGACTGCGCCCCGCCCAAGGCCACTCGAAAGCCGGTCATCACCTCATCGAAAATCAGCACGGCGCCAACCCGGTCGCATTCGCGCCGCAGCGTCTGCAAAAAATCCGCTGCGGGCGGCACGCAATTCATGTTGCCTGCGACCGGCTCGACGATGACACAGGCTACTTGCTCGCCCATTTGCCGAAACACCCGTTGGACCTGATCGTTGTCGTTGTAGTTGAGAGTAACGGTGTGGCTTGCCAGCGCCTTAGGCACGCCGGGAGAAGTAGGCACCCCTAGGGTCAATGCACCGGACCCGGCTTTGATCAGCAGCGAGTCGGAGTGACCGTGGTAGCAGCCCTCGAACTTGACGATGGTATCGCGGCCTGTGAAGCCACGGGCCAGCCTTATCGCGCTCATGGTTGCTTCGGTGCCTGAACTCACAAAGCGCACCAGTTCGATGGACGGCATGAGCTCAATCACGCGCCGCGCCAGCTCCGTTTCGAGCGTCGTCGGGGCCCCGAAGCTCAAGCCGTCGGCAGCAACCTCTTGCACAGCCTTGATCACCTGCGGATGCGCATGGCCCAAAATCATCGGGCCCCAGGAACCGACATAATCGATGTAGCGCCTATCGTCGGCGGCAACGACATACGCGCCTTGGGCCTTCTTGAAGAAAATCGGCTCTCCGCCGACTCCGCGAAAAGCTCGGACAGGCGAGTTGACCCCGCCGGGAATGTATTTGCAGGCTTCTTGGAACAGGCTCATGCCGTCACTCTAAACAGCGATGGCACTCTCGGGCAAGCTAAGTCGAATTTCCAAACCGCCGCCCGGCGCATCGGCGCGCGGCGCTTCGGCGCCCGGCGCATTCGCTGCACATGCCACACCTCCGTGAGCCTTCATGACCTGGGCGGTAATGGCAAGCCCGATGCCTTCGCCGCCGCTGTCGCGGTCGCGCGACTCGGCCACTCGGTAGAAGGGCTCGAAGATGCGCTCGAGGTCGGTTGCAGGCACGCCCGGTCCGCGATCGCGAATCCGTATTTCCAATCCCGACGTCGCCCTCGCCACCATCACATCGACCACGGCATTTTCAGGGCTGTAGCGAACCGCGTTGCGCAGCACATTCTCGATCGCGCTTCGCAGCAGCTCCCGGTTGCCGAGCACCGCCTCATTGGCTGCGCCGTGCACAATGACTCTGCAGTTTTTCATGGCCCCTTCGAAATTGGCGTCGCGCACCACTTCTTCGATCATCTCGTCGAGTTCGAAGGGTTCGCGCGCCA
Organism: Steroidobacteraceae bacterium; assembly: GCA_036401515.1. GTDB lineage: Bacteria > Pseudomonadota > Gammaproteobacteria > Steroidobacterales > Steroidobacteraceae > Bog-1198. Next base: position 9,275 of record DASWUU010000093.1, on the reverse strand, counting down.
GCAGGGCATCGGTGCCGTGCAGGCGTGCCAGCTTTAACACCTGGCTGATCATGGCGTCGAGACGTTCGAGCTCACGCTCCAAACGGTCCAGTTGGCGGGCAAAATCCGCGGGCGGCTGGCGCGCGAGGCCCAGAGCCACGCGCATTCTCGCCAAGGGCGAACGCAGTTCATGAGAGATGTCGCGCAACAGCTGCGTGGTCGCGCTGCGATTGGCACGCAACTGATCGGCCATGGCATCGAAGTCGCGGGCCAAAACGGCGAGCTCGTCCTTGCGGTCTTCGAGGCCGGCACTGACGCGCACATTGAGATTTTCCGAGGCCAGCGCGCGCGCCCCTGCTTGAATGCGCCGAATGGGCGAGGTTAGATGATCTGCCAGCCACCAGCTGGTGAGCGCACTGACCACGAGCGCGATGCCGAGGATGGTCAGCGAAATTGCCGGCAAGCTGAGCGCACCGAAGATGCTGCGGCGGTGCGCCGTCTGCAGGACGGAATAAACGGATCCGTCCGGGGCGATGATCTGCGGCGCTGCGCGGGGTGGGCGAAAGTTGCCCGGGACCGGATCCCGGCTAAAGGAGTCGAGGCGGCGTTGCACGCCCTGGGGGAGCGGCCTACCCAGAATGTCCTGACCGTCCGCTCCCAAAACGAAAAGCTCCCGGTCATCCGGCTTCTTGCGGTTGGCTTCGAGCCAAGTTTTAAGTTCGGCCAGGCCGCCACGCGCGAGTACCTCCGATGCTTGAATGGCCGCGGAGGGGCGCCGCTGCGAGTCCAAGGGGTCGTTTTCGCGCGATGCGATCGTAAATGTCGTGGCAATGCTGCTCCCGACGATCAGGGTCATCGCCAGCAAGAACAGCAGAAAAATTCGCAAGAAAAGGCTATGCATGCGCCCAGGTGAGCGTATAGCCCGAACCGCGCACGTTCTTGATCTCCGGATTCTTGCCGCTCTCCAGATCGAGCTTGCGGCGCAGGTTGCTGATGTGGGTGTCGATGCTGCGATCATAGGCCGCGAGCTTGCGGCCCAGAGCCTGTTCGGTCATCGAGTCGCGCGAAATGACCTGGCCCGCTGAGCGCATCAGCAATTCAAGCACGCGAAATTCCGCCCCCGTGAGCGCCACGGGCCTCTCCGCCACGTACACTTGACGAGTACCGGTGTTGAGGATGATGGGTCCTACCTCGAGCTCGTCGGGCACGCCCCGCGGCGAGCGGTTGCTGGCCCGGCGCAGGATGGCGCGAATGCGCGCCACCAGCTCGCGTGGATTGAAAGGCTTGCTCAAGTAGTCATCCGCACCCAATTCCAGGCCGACGATGCGGTCGACATCGTCACCGCGCGCCGTGAGCATGAGTATAGGCGTGGTGTACGAAGCGCCCAGCTTGCGCATCACATCGAGGCCGCCGACGCTCGGCAACATCACATCGAGAATCACGATCTCAAAATCATCGGCCTGCAGCGCCGCCAGTGCATCGCCGCCGTCATGCACGCTTCTCACCTCGAAATGTTCGGCGCTCAGGTATTCGCACAGCATCTGGCAGAGCTCGCGGTCGTCATCGACCAGCAGCACGCGTGGCGGGCGCGCGGAGTCGGAATCGACCGGCAGTGCAGTGGTATTCGTCATATCTGTACTCTGGCACAGCCTGCGCTTACCTGTGCACAGGCCATGCGAATTTGCAATTCTTAACAGACCCTATGCCGCCTGTGACACATGTTCACACGCGGCGAGCCTAGGATAGCGGCGTACTTTACTTGACGGAGATACTTATGAAATCGAATCGCACTTGGCTTGCCGCTAGCATGCTCGCCGCCGGAGCACTGATCGCGGGGGCCGCCGGCACGTCGATTGCGGAGGGCCAGGCCACCGCACCGTCTGTCGCAGCGCCTGGCGCGCCGGGGGGGCCGGGAGGGCCGCACGGCTGGCGCGGGCATCATGGCGGCATGGCGCACCTATTGGCTCAACTTAACTTAACCCCGCAGCAGCAGGCTTCCGTCAAGACCATCCTGGCCGGTGCCGGACCGCAAATGAAGACAATTCATCAGGAAATGCACGCCAATTCGTTGAAGCTGCAGCAAACGCAGCCGACTGACCCCAACTACGCCAACGTCGTGGCGCAAGTAACTCAGGCAAACGGCTCGCTGCATTCCCAGATGATTACGCAACGTGAAGCTGTTCGCGCACAAGTGTTCAAGGTGCTGACGCCGGCACAGCAGACCCAACTCGCGACGCTGCAGGCGCAGAAGCAGGCGCAGATGGAAGCGCGCATGCAGGCCCGGGGGGCCGCGCCGCAATAGCCACACCGGTAACCCCCCGCGGGGTTGCCGTCGCCTAAGCTTCAGCGCTGGGTGGCGGCGATCCCGTCTTTCTTGAGCAGCTCGATCACGCTGCCCTGGCCGACCAGATGGCCGGTGCCGACGATCACCAGGTAGTTCTTGTCGTCGTTGAGCAACGCCTCGATCTTCGGAATCCACTTGCGATTGCGCGCGACCAACACGGACTGATACAACTTCGGATCGCGGCCGAATTCGGACGTCAATTGATCGGCGAACCAGACCGTGTCGCCCCTCGCCCAAGCGCGCACCATGTCATTCACTTCCTTGGGCAAATCCTGGGCTTCCTCGAGACTTGAAATCAGGTAGTCGGCCTGCGTGTCCAGCGGCAGGGCATCGAACAGCGCGATCTGATCGTGCACCGTCTCGAGTCCCGCCACCGATTTACCGTCGCTGCGGGCGTGATCGAGGAAGAACATTTCGACCCCGGACTGCGCTTGAAAGCCGAGCCGCTGCAATTGCAGCTGGGAAATCGCCTCGGCGACAAACCAAGGAGCAAAGCCATCGAAAGTCGACAACTCCACGCCCAACTCGCGCGCCAGGGCGGTGGCCCGTTCGTATCGCTGAGCGCCCATGACCCCGGATAATGTTTTGCCTTCAGGTAATTGGGCGCTCGCCAGCAATTCAGTCTGCACCTGCTCCGACTCGATCTCCTGCAAGTTGATTTCCATGAGAATGGACTTGGCATCGCGGTAGGCCGCGAGCATCGCAGGCGCGAGCGGGTAGTCGCTGGGCCTAAGCACGTGAATCGAGCCCAAGAGGTAGACGGTGTTGTGCTTACCGTGCAGTTCCCACAGGGCATGCAGTGGGCCGTCAGCGCGAGCCGCTGCGACCAGGAAGAAACACGAGCACGTCAGTCCCAGCAAACGCCGACTGATCGAGAGTCGCTGCATTGGAGATGTAAGGCCTAGCTCGCCGTCTGGCGCAATTGGGCCGATTGTACCCAGTGCACCAAGGAGTCGATACGGCCGTCGGCGTGCAACTCGAAACTTCGGTAAGCCGGGGGCCGAGAATCAACGGCGTAACGATCGCTCTTGGGCAGAAATTGCGCGCCGGTGGACGGAGTGGCGAACAAACGAACATCGCCGCGGCTACCCTCGAAGGCCTGGTGAACATGGCCCCAGACAACCGCGCGCACGTTCTTGTGCGCGTCGATGACGCGCCAAAATTCTTCCGCGTCTGCAAGACCCACGCTGTCCAGCCAGCGGCTGCCCATGGGAATCGGATGATGATGCAGACAAACCATCGCGTGCTTGGGCGAGTAATGGAGGGATGCTTCGAGGCGTGCGAGCTCGTTTTTCGTGAGCCGACCCCCGACATGGCCGGGATCGTAACTGTCCAGCATGACGAACACCCAGTCGCCGATGGCGTGCGTGCCGCAAATTTCGAAGGGCGCGCCCGTCAACTCCCTGCGCATGATCTCGGGCTCGTCGTGGTTGCCCGGAATGCAAAGCACCGGTTTTTTGATGCCGCCGAAATAGCTGCGAAAACGCAAATAGCCGCTCTTATCGTCCTGCACCAAATCACCGGTGACCAGCATCGCCTGGTAGTCAGGGACTTGCGCGATTGCATCATCGAGCGCGGCGCGCAAACTCGAGTCGGTTTCAACGCCGCGCAACCGACCGCTCGCGCTGCCATATAAATGAGGATCGGTGATTTGTAGAATTTGCATCACTCAAATGGTAGCAAAGCACTCATGCGACGACGGTGAACTGGGTCATGGCAGCGCCTCAATGCGTTATACATATCCAAACTTTGGTAATGGGACCAAGTTCACGCGCCATTGCTGGCAGGGGGCGCATCGGAGACAATACTTTGCGGACGTTGGCAGACCGTGACCGATTCGTGCTTTCTGAACTAATAAGGGGCTTGATTAAGATGGCAATCAAAGTGGGCATCAATGGTTATGGACGAATCGGCCGCAATATCCTGCGCGCGCTTTACGAAGGCAACCACGGCGCGGATATCAAAATCGTCGCGATCAACGATCTCGGCGATGCCAATACCAATGCTCATCTGACGCGATTCGATACCGTGCACGGCCGCTTTCGCGGCGAGGTGCACGTGGAGGGCGATTTGATGGTGGTGAATGGCGACAGGATCCGCGTGGTCGCGCAGCGCGACCCCGCCAAGCTGCCGTGGGGCGAGATGGGGGTGGATTATGTTCTGGAGTGCACGGGCTTGTTCACCAGCAAGGCCAAGGCGTCGGCACATATTACCGCCGGGGCGAGGAAGGTCGTGATATCCGCGCCCGGCGGGGATGACGTGGATGCCACCATCGTGTACGGCGTCAACCACGGAATACTCAAGTCCGGCATGACGGTGATTTCCAACGCCTCGTGCACCACCAATTGCCTGGTGCCGCTGGTCAAGGTGCTGCACGACAAGGTCGGTGTCCTGGCCGGCGTGATGAATACCATACATTCGTACACGAACGATCAAGTCCTGACGGATGTGTATCACTCGGATCTGCGCCGCGCGCGCTCGGCGACCATGTCCATGATACCCGCCAAGACCGGCGCGGCCGCGGCCGTGGGCCTTGTCCTGCCGGAGCTCAAAGGCAAGATCGACGGTTTCGCGATTCGCGTGCCTACCATCAATGTCTCGTTGGTGGATTTGAGCTTCACCGCAGCGCGAAAGACTACCGTGCAAGAGATTCACGATGCCGTGAAGGCCGCCGCGAACGGTCCGCTCAAAGGCATCCTGGCTTACAATGATGCGCCGCTGGTGTCGGTGGACTTCAATCACGATCCAGCCTCGAGCACCTACGACTCGACGCTCACCAAGGTCATGGAAGGCACGCTCGTGAAGGCCTGCGCGTGGTACGACAATGAGTGGGGCTTCTCGAACCGCATGCTCGATACGACATTGGCCTGGTCCAAAGCCGCTTAAGAACCGCCCTTTTGAATATTATAAAAATGACCAGCCTGGATCTGCGCGATAAGCGGGTACTTATCCGCGAGGACCTCAATGTCCCCATCCAGGGCGGAGCAGTGAGCAGCGATGCGCGCATCCGCGCGGCGTTGCCCACCATCCGGGCGGCGCTTGACGCGAAGGCCCGAGTGCTCGTCATGTCGCATCTCGGACGGCCGGAGGAGGGCAAGTACGCCGAGGAGTTTTCCTTGGCGCCGGTGGCCAAACGCCTGGCTCAGTTGATGGGAGTTCCGGTTGGGTTCAAGAAGGATTGGCTGGACGGGGTCGATGTGCGTCCCGGCGAAGTGGTATTGCTGGAGAATGTGCGCTTCAATAAAGGGGAAAAGAAGGATGCGGAGGACCTGTCGCGGCGCATGGCGGCACTTTGCGACATTTACGTCATGGATGCATTCGGCACCGCGCACCGAGCCGAAGCGAGCACGCACGGCGTGGCGAAGTATGCTCCGGTGGCGTGTGCCGGGCCGCTCTTGGTGAGCGAGCTATCGGCGCTCGAAACCGCGCTCGAGAAGCCGGCACGGCCGCTGCTCGCCATTGTTGCCGGCTCCAAGGTGTCCACCAAGCTCACGGTGCTGGAATCGCTTTTGAGCAAAGTGGATCAGCTCATTGTCGGCGGCGGCATCACGAATACATTTCTGGCGGCATTGGGTTTCAATGTGGGCAAATCCTTGTACGAGCCTAACATGCTGGACATTTGCAAGCGCCTGCTCGAGCAGTCCAAAAAACGCGGCATCGTCATTCCCATGCCGACGGATGTGGTGGTCGCTACCGAGTTTTCCGCCAAAGCAGAAGCCGACGTCAAAGACGTGCGAAATGTCTCGGCCAATGACATGATTCTCGACATCGGCCCCGATTCGGCGGAGGCACTTGCCAAGCTGGTGGCTTCCGCGGGTACGATTCTGTGGAACGGCCCGGTGGGTGTGTTTGAATTCCCGCAATTCGGCGAGGGCACTCGAACGCTCGCCACGGCGATAGCGCGCAGCCCGGCGTTCTCGCTCGCGGGCGGCGGCGATACCCTGGCGGCCATCGAAAAATACGGTGTGGAGGACAGCATTTCTTACATATCCACGGGCGGGGGCGCCTTTTTGGAGTTCGTCGAGGGCAAGAAGCTACCGGCGGTCGAAATACTCGAGCAGCGCGCAGCATGATCAGCGGCCTCAGGCGCACCAAGATCGTCGCAACCCTAGGTCCCGCCACCGACGATCCTCAAGTGCTGTCCGACATGGTGCGCGCCGGCGTCGATGTGGTTCGCTTGAATTTCTCGCATGGCGTCGTGGCCGATCACGCTCGCCGGATCGAACTGGTGCGCGAGGCTGCGCGCCAGGCGGGCCGGTATGTGGGCGTGCTGGGCGATCTGCAAGGCCCCAAGATCCGCATCGACCGTTTCGTGACCGGGAAAATTCACCTCGACGACGGCGCTGAATTTACGCTGGATGCCTCGCTCGGCGTGGACGCCGGCACCGAGCGCTCGGTGGGCATTGCGTACAAACGGCTGCCGACCGACGTGTTCGCCGGGGATGTGCTGCTGCTCAACGACGGTCAAATCAGTCTTCAGGTGCTCGAAACCGATGGGCCGCGAATCAAGACGCGAGTGCTGGTCGGCGGCGAGCTCGGCAACAACAAGGGCATCAATCGGCAGGGCGGCGGGCTTTCCGCCGCCGCGCTGACCGACAAGGATCGCGAGGACATCGTCACCGCGGCGCGCCTGAAGGTCGACTACCTGGGCGTGTCCTTCCCGCGCGATGCGGCGGACATGGACGAGGCCCGCGGACTGCTGCGCCAGGCGGGCGGTCACGGTCTGCTGGTTGCCAAGATCGAACGTGCGGAGGCGATCAAAAATCTTGCCGCGGTCACCAAGGCCAGCGACGGGGTGATGGTGGCGCGCGGCGATTTGGGTGTGGAAATGGGGTATGCCGAGTTGGCAGGCCTGCAGAAGCTCATCATCCACGAGGCGCGCCTGCAGAATAAAGTGACGATCATGGCGACCCAAATGATGGAGTCGATGATCACCGCGACCATCCCCACTCGGGCCGAAGTCTCGGATGTGGCCAACGCGGTCATGGACGGCACGGACGCGGTAATGCTGTCGGCGGAAACCGCCTCGGGCAAGCATCCGGCGAAGGTCGTGGAAGCCATGGCGCAGATCGTGGTCGGCGCCGAGAAATATGAGGTCGAGCATACCCGCGCGAGGCAGCGCAACAGCGGGCTGTTCACGCAAACCGACGAAGCCATCGCAGCAGCGGTGATGTACACGGCGAGCCATATGCACGTCAAAGCCATCGTCGCCTTGACCGAGTCCGGTTCCACGGCCTTGTGGATGTCGCGGGTGCGCTCCGACATACCAATCTATGCCTTTACGCGGCACGAGAGCACGCGCCGGCGCGTGACGCTGTACCGGGGCGTCTATCCGGTTGCTTATGACGTCGAAGATCGGGGCGAAGCCGTTTATTTTTCGATTTTCCGGCTGCTGCTCGGCCAAAACCTGGTCTGGGAGGGCGATCACATCATTCTCACCAAGGGTGAGTTGAGCGGCATTTCGGGCGGCACCAATTCCATGCAAATCCTGCGCGTCATGAGAAAGTAGTCCCCTATGGCCACTGAATTTCGCGGCACCGATCGATACATCGCCACACAGGAGCTGATGGCCGCCGTGAACGCGGCGGTCGTGCTATCGCGGCCGCTGCTCATCAAGGGCGAGCCCGGAACGGGCAAGACGCTGCTGGCAAACGAGATCGCTCGCGCACTCGACAAGCCCTTCTTCGAGTGGCACATCAAATCCACCACGAAAGCCCAGCAAGGGTTATACGAATATGATGCCGTCTCGCGCCTGCGCGATTCGCAACTCGGGGATGCGCGCGTCAAGGACATTCGCAACTACATTCTCAAGGGCAATTTGTGGGAGGCGTTCGATTGCGAGGTGCAGCCCGTGCTGCTCATCGACGAGATCGACAAGGCCGACATAGAATTTCCGAACGATCTGCTGCGCGAGCTGGACCGGATGGAGTTCTACGTTTACGAAACTCGGGAAACGGTGCGCGCCAAGCATCGTCCCGTCATCGTGATCACCAGCAACAATGAAAAGGAATTGCCGGATGCCTTTTTGAGGCGCTGCTTTTTCCATTACATCCGCTTTCCCGACACGGCGACGATGACGCAAATCGTCGATGTGCATTTCCCGGATTTGAAGCGCGAGTTGCTGCACGAGGCGCTGACCACGTTCTTCAAGATCCGCGAAACGCCAGGCTTGAAGAAGAAGCCGACCACCTCCGAACTCCTCGACTGGATCAAATTGCTCGTGACCGAAGACATCTCGCCCGAAGTGCTGCGCAGCGACGATGCCAAGAAATTGATCCCGCCTCTGTACGGGGCACTGTTGAAGAACGAACAGGACGTGCACTTGTTCGAGCAACTGGTCTTTCTACACCGCCGGAATGCTCGTTAAGTTCTTTTTTCTGCTGCGCAAGACCGGCGTACCGGTCTCTATCACCGAATTGTTGACGCTGCTGGAGGCCCTGAAAGCCGGGCTTGGCGACTTGAGCGCCGAGCGCTTCTACTATCTGGCACGCACTTGTCTCGTGAAGGACGAGAAATTCTACGATCGGTACGACCGGGCATTCGCCGCGCATTTTAAAGGCGTCGAGGACGCGTTCGCGCTGCTCGCGCGGCAGCTGCCCCCCGATTGGCTCGAGAAACTGATGGTGCGCGAGTTCACCGATGAGGAAAAAGCCGAGATTGAGGCCATGGGCGGCTGGGAAAAGTTGATGGAGACCCTGAAGAAGCGCCTCGAAGAGCAGAAGGAGAGGCATCAAGGCGGCAACAAGTGGATCGGCACCGCGGGCACCTCGCCGTTTGGGGCTTACGGGTTCAATCCGGAGGGCGTGCGCATCGGCCAGGAGGGCGGACGCAACCGCAGCGCCGTGAAAGTCTGGGACAAGCGCGAGTTCGCCAATTTGGACGATAAGGTGGAATTGGGCACGCGCAACATCAAGATCGCGCTGCGGCGCCTACGCAGATTTGCACGGCGAGG
>DASWUU010000092.1:0-21473 GCA_036401515.1 Steroidobacteraceae bacterium | reverse complement strand
ATCTGCCTGATATCGAGAGCCGCCGCGAAGACTACAGGATTCTGGGCTGGGAAATTGAACCGGGAGATGCGGTGTGTTTCCAAATGCTGACACTTCATGCGGCTGGGGGTGTCGAGGGAAACCGCCGCCGCCGAGTTTTTTCAGTACGCTTCCTTGGAGACGATATTACTCACGCTCCGCGTCGTTGGGCGACATCACCGGACTTCCCCAGTCTCATTGATGAGCTTCCTGCGGGAGCTCCGATGAATCATCCTCTTTTCCCAATTCTATGGCGTGATGGCAGCTGAAGAGCGGCACTTCTGCGTGGGATCATCTGACGGGTCGTAATACCGAACAGGTCTACGCGGCGAATCGTAGAAATGCCGGGCTCTGACATCAGCAGCAATCAACTTTATCGTTGAGGCGACGTTTCGCGATAGGAAACTCGGGACATCGTGCTGGCATTGCTGCGGCGACGCCACCGAATGCCCGCTCGATCAGGGACGCGCTCGCGCACCGCTGGGTGCTCTCACCACCGAGACTCAAGCGCGCGAATCCCAAGCTCGGGGTATTACCTGTCTTTGGCGACTATAAAACGCCAAACGCCTTCTGGTCGTCGCCTGAGAAAAGGCTTGCCACTTCGTTGAGCATGTTCCGTTCTGCCGCCTCTCGTTGCTGAGGGTCCAGAGCCGTGGCAATTTGTCTCTATGCCAATCGCCAAATCAAAAGTTACTGCCCAGGGTGCGATATCCGTACCCGCCGCGGTCCGCAAGAAGCTCGGGGTGGGCCCTGATTCCGTTCTCGAATCCGCACGTTTACTTTACATCCCATGCGCACTCGTCCTGTTTGCTATGGCGCCAGTACTCGCCGGGGATAGTTGGGCGAACCTATTTAGCGGCGAGAAGTTCGACCAATGGCGCAGTACGACCTCGGAAGACTTTCCGACCAAAGGTTGGACGCTGAAGGACGGAATCGTGACCGTCCATGCCAGCAGCGGCGAAGAGTCGGGCGGGGGAGGGGACATCATTTCGCGCAAACGCTACGCCAATTTTGAATTGGTGGCGGATTTCAAGACCACGCCTGGCGCGAACGGCGGCATCAAAATCTTCGTGCAGCCGAACATTTCGCCGGTCGACAAGGTAACGGGCAAGCCGACAGCGATGGGATCCGCCATTGGACTGGAATTTCAGATTCTAGATGACGAGCGGCATCCTGAGGCGAAACTGGGCCAGGATGGCGACCGCACCATCGGCTCTTGATACGATTTGATCCCCGCAGAGAAGGACAAGAAAGCAATGGCTGTGGGCGAATGGAACCAAGCGCGCATCTTGTCGCACGGCAAACACGTCACATTCTGGGTGAATGGCGAAAAGACACTCGAATTTGAACGCGGCTCGACGGAATTTCGCGCGGCAGTGGCGCGGAGCAAGTTTAGGGACATTCCAAATTTTGGCGAATGGGCGGACGGCCATGTCCTGCTCCAAGATCATGGCGATCGGGTGTCCTTTCGAAACGTAAAAATTCGCGAGTTCGCCGCTCAATAATGCCGATCGCCTATCGGGCATAGGGGAAATGAATACAATCAGTTATAAGCCGCGGATGAATATGCCTCTTCCCCGCCGGGCAGTTCTCACAGGCATTCTAATGGGTGGCGCGGCGTCCATGCTTGCGCCGCGGCTTACGCTGGCCACATCGTCCACCGGCAAAGTGGACCTCGCGTGTTGTGGCCTCGGCAATCGCGGAGCGGAAGTGGTCACAGCACTTCATGCAACCGGCATGGCAAACATCGTGTCTCTGTGCGACACGGACATCGGGGCGGCGCATACGCTGGATGTGCTTCGAAAGTTCCCGGATGTTCCGCGCTTTCAGGATTTCCGGCAGATGTTCGACAAGATGGGCAAGGATATTGAGGCAGTAAGCATAGCCGTCCCGGATTTCTCGCATTTTTCGATCTCGATGCTCGCAATGTCGCTCGGTAAAAACCTCTACTGCGAAAAGCCCATCGGCAATAGCTTCCGGCAGATTGAATTGATGATGCAGGCCGACAAGAAGTACCGCGTGGTAACGCAGATGGGTAACCAAGGCCATTCCGAGGCAAGCTATTTCCAGTTCAAGGCTTGGGTGGACGCGGGGATCATCAAGAATGTCACCAATATCACCGCTTATATGAATATGCCGCGGCGATGGCATGGTATGGAGGTTTCTGGACTGCTCCCGAGGCAACCGGTGCCCGCGGGCTCGATTGGGACACCTGGCTGACAACGGCAAATTTCACGAATACAACAGAGGCTACGTCAACGGTGACTGGCGGTCGTGGTTTGATTTCGGCAACGGCGCACTTGGCGACTGGGGTGCGCACATCATTGATACAGCGCACGAGTTTTTGCACCTTGGCTTACCGACGAAAATCGATGTGGAGAGGCTGGACGGCCACAACCGGTTTATTTTCCCGCAAGCCTCGACACTGGTGTTCGGATTTCCGGCCCGGGGTACCCAACCGCCGGTAGAGCTGAAATGGTACGAGGGCCAGACGAATCTGCCGCCGTTGCCCAATGACACGGGTGAAGTCGCGGTGGATCCGAATATTCCGCTGCCTTCGAGCGGGAGTCTTAATTTTGATAATCATGACAATCGTGCGCCGGGAAAAGTGATTTACGACGACGGGCTGACTTTCAAGGGCGGTTCACACGCCTCGACGTTGCAGATTATTCCAAAGGCCAAGGAAGCCGAAATCGCGCCCAAACTTCCTCCGATACCGGTGAGTCCATCCAATCACTTCCAGAATTTCCTTCTTGCCTGTAAGGGGGAGGAAAACTGCCGCTCACCCTTCGCGATAGCGGGACCCTTGTGTCAAGTGTTGGCGCTGGGCGTTGTCGCGCAGCGCGTGAACGCTAATCTAGTCTTCGATCCCGCTTCCAAGCGAATTATTAATCACAAACTGGCAAATCAATTGCTCGCCGGTGTGCCGCCACGCAAAGAATGGGAGCAGTTCTACAGGCTGGCGTGACCCAAAAATCGCATCCCGCACGCGTTCGCGCTCGATCTGAATTAAGTGGTCGCGCTGGCAGCGTTCAACTGCTCTACTTCTGCCGTGTCCAAATGCAACCGCGTGGCTGCCACCAACTCATTCAGCTGTTCTACGGTCGTAGCGCTGGCGATTGGTGCCGTGACGCCGGGTCGCGCGATCTGCCAGGCGAGCGCCACAGTGGCGGGTGAAGTTCGGTGGCGGCCGGCGATTTCATCCAGTGCTGCCAGAATCTTGAGGCCGCGAGCATTTAGGAACCTATCGACCACACCTTTCCCGCGCGCGCTTTTTGAGGCGTCCGCTGCTGTGCGATATTTTCCGCTTAAAAAACCGGAAGCGAGTGCGGAATAGCTTACGACACCAAGCTGCTCTTTCACGCACAATGTCTCGAGCTCGGATTCGTAGTCTGAGCGCGCATACAGGGTGTAGTGTGTCTGCAATACCTCGTACCGAGGTAGCATGCTTTTCTGGCTCGCCTCGAGCGCTTGTGCCAAACGCGCGGCAGTATAATTCGAGGCGCCGACAGCTCGAATCTTGCCGGCGACAATCAGTTGCTGATAGGCCCCCAGTGTCTCATCGAGAGGTACGGTCGCATCGTCGCAATGTGAAAAGTAAAGATCGATGTGATCGGTCTGCAACCTTTGCAGCGATTCCTCGACCGACCGGGTGATATGTACGGCTGACAACCCCTTGCGATCGGGAGCCATCTGCATGCCCACCTTGGTCGCGATCACGACGTCTTTGCGCCGTGCAGTGCGCTTCATCCAGTTGCCAATGACAGTCTCGGATTCGCCGCCTCGATGTCCCGGCACCCACACCGAATACACATCCGCCGTATCGATGAAGTTCAGGCCCGCACTGACGAACGCATCGAGAACCGCAAAAGACGCGGCTTCGTCAGCGGTCCACCCAAACACGTTCCCGCCGAGACAAAGCGGAGCAATCTTTAAATCCGAACGGCCCAACTGTCGAAGTTGCATACGTCTCCAAAGGACTTACGTTAACACCTGCAGAACCTGCTCGAGCGCGCGCCTTGACTCCTTAGCGGCGCGTCCCCAGCTCTGCCTCCCCGACAACTCGCTGTGACCAAATGCGATTCGTCCGTGACGCTCACGGATGACCTCGAGCGGCGCCGGGTTACCCGGCGTTCCAAAATAGAACCCAGGCTGAGGCGAAATGTACGCGTGGCCCCAGCGGTTAATCACGATGCCCGCGATGTCGCGCTTGGCATTGAATCCCGAATCGCCCAGCATCTGTTGCAGCTGCCTTCTTATCTGCATTTCAAAATCAGCGTAGGTCGTGCCGAATAGCCTGCCGCGGGCGGCATTGGTCTGACGGTCGATCGGAACCCCTGACTGGGGAAATCCAACATAGAACGTCAACATTGCCGGCTTGGACGGATCTAGCGGCACCGGGACACCGTTGATTTTCATGGGCTGACGTACATTCACGAAGAATCCGAAGCCATCAAACCAGTGTGCGGCCGAGATGCCCAGCTTGGCGAAAGCCTTCCAATTGCGCACGGCAACATTGGCGACCAGTATCGGACCGTGATGAAACTGCGCATAGGCCGCGACATAGGACGGCGGCAGATCACGCACGATTCGACGTGCAATCCACCCGCCGGCGGCGACGATTACAGCCTTTCCACGAACACGTGCGAGTTGGTCGCCTACGACATAGGTGACGTTGACGCTGCCTGCAGTCTCTGGCTCACCGTCGTGCCGGATGGCTATGACTGTGGCACCGAGTCGGATACGCGTATGCTGCGGTCGGTCGAGCGCGGTGAAATCGATCGGCGCGTAGAGCACATCGGTAAATGACCGATTACCGGATATGGCATCCGGCAGCATCGCCTTAACGATGTGCCGCAAGATGGCGGCATTGCCACCGGGAAATGAAAACACAGTGTCGTCCAGGATGTTTTCGCCAGTTCCCGGCAGGCCGAGCAATTTAGCGCCATACGCGGAAACCACGTCCGAACTCACCCCGTAATCGCCGGTCGCCACAAGCGGATCGGACAGCCGAAATACGTCTTTGGACAGGCCGAGTTCACGGACTATCAGATCACCGTACGACATTGAGTCGAGCCACCGATTCGTGGATGCTTCATCACCGCGAGTAAGGACCGGCGAGGTCTTCCACTGCACCCAGCTTCGGCGGGCCTCGGGTGAAATCGGCGCGCGCCGCAAATCGTCGGACCATGGGTCGACCACCCACGCGCGCTTCGAGGCGAAGGGTGTGTCGAAGTAGTAACCTAGAGAACTCGCGTCCTCGTTCCAATACATCGGATTGTAATGGTCTCGCGCGAATTTCAATGACGACGCAGTGCCGGCGGGAGCAACGAAGTCATAGGAGCGCGGCATGCCGATCTCGTCCCAGAGGCCAAGGACGTGAGCGTAGTTATTATCTGCGCGAGGAACTACAGAGTCGTTCGAACCCTGCGGTCCCGTGAGCATAACCCCATCCACAAGCATTTGATTCTGCTTGGCCTCGCCGCCAAACACCGGGTGATTGTCGAGAACGAGGCACCGCGAGTTCGGACGCGCCTTGTGAAATTCGTAGGCGGCGATGAGCCCGGCGAATCCGCCGCCTACGACGATGAGATCGTAGGGTTCATCAAGAACCCGTGCCGAATCAATCCGTGCTTCGTAGCTTCCGTCGCGAACACCGTGCGCCGCATTAACGACGGAGGCGATGTTGCCATTCGAGCGGCTGTAGTCGCCGATACCAGTGTAGCCGTTCCACGACGGGGAAAGCCCCTGTGCGAAGGCGGGCGCCGTCGCGCCCAAAAGGATGGCTCCCGAACCTAAGAGGGTTGCCCCCATGAAATCGCGCCGCGTGATATTCACGTCGAGTCCGAGGGATCGAGCCTCGCCGTGAACCGGGCGCCTGCGATTTCGTGGGTCTTTTGTCGTCTTCAATTATCCCCCAACAAGTCAGGTATTTATTTATTGGTGTCTCGGCATTCTATGGTACAGCCTTGCGCGCAAGCCATTATTTTTAGATTTATTACCCCAGCAAGCGATCGATCTCCATTGCTCTAGGGAGCCAATAGGGGCAGACGTGCATTTCTGTTTCAAATGCAATGTCCGCCGCGGCTGGCTGAAACGCGGTCGCAACCCCTGCGAGGCAATGTACAAGCCGTGGTAAGTCGGCGCGCGAGTGCGCTGTATCGTAGAGAGCGGCGCGTATTGATGAGCACACTTCCTAAGATTGAGACCTGGCCTGAATCTTTTCCAACGCAGGACGATGAGTCGCCGCATAGGGGCATCAGTACCGTGCAAGTCGCGATTTTCGCGGCTGCGTGCGGTGTCACCGTTGCGAACATTTTCTACACACAACCCCTCATTGGGCTTATCGGACGGCTTTGGGGCTGCAGGCAGGACTTGCCGGTCTCATCGTTACGCTCACACAGCTAGGTTACGGCGCGGGCCTCTTGTTCCTGGTGCCATTGAGCGACGTGCTCGAGAACCGCCGCCTCGTGATTTGGGCGTTGTCCGCTGTGGTCCTCGGTCAGCTGGGGATCGCAGTGTCCAATTCGGCCGCGACTTTCATGATCTCATCATTTGTGGTGGGTCTGTTCGCGGCCGCTACGCAGATTCTCGTACCATTCGCCTCACACCTGGCTCCCGAAGCTTCCCGCGGCAAAGTAGTCGGGAATGTCATGGCCGGACTGCTGGGTGGAATCATGCTGGCGCGCCCGTTCTCGAGCTTTGTCGCCTCGACCTTGGGATGGCGCGCGGTGTTCTACATTTCCGCCGGAATCATGCTGACCCTCATCCTGCTGCTGTTGCGGGTTTTGCCGCAGCGTCGGCCGACCGCAAAGCTCGCATATCCGCAGATCCTACGGTCACTGCCGGGCATCGTCACAGGTACTCCGACCCTGCGACGCCGGGCTATCTACCAGGGAATGATGTTCGCGGCGTTCAATATCTTCTGGATCGGGGCACCCTTGCTCCTGGCTCGTGAATTTCGCTTCAGTCAACGCGGCATCGCGTTGTTTACCTTGGCAGGCGCCGCCGGCGCGCTGGTTGCTCCGATCGCCGGGCGACTCGCGGATCGGGGGTTAACGCGGGCTGCGACAGGTTGGGCGTTAGCGGCGGCCGTGGTTGCGTTCGTTTTTGCCATTGCAGCAGGACGGCTGCATTCCGTGTTGTTCTTGGTTCTCGCAGCGCTGACTCTGGATGCGGCGGTTCAGATGTGTCAGGTCCTGAGTCTGCGCAGTATCTACACGCTCGCGCCGGCCCTACGCGGTCGGCTCAACGGCTTGTTCGTGGCTTTCGCGTTCGTGGGCGGCGCCACGGGGTCTGGATTGGCGCCGGCCGTTTATGTATGGCGGGGCTGGACCGCGGTCGGTGTTCTCGGCGCGCTGTTCGTCGCGGCCGGGCTTGCAAAGTACCGCAGCGAGATGCGGGTCGGAGCTGCGCTATGACGGGCGGTCGATTCGGATGGGCAGTCTTGGCTCTTGCCCTCGGCGGCTTTGGCATCGGTACGGGCGAGTTCGTTATGATGGGATTGTTGCCGCACGTCGCCGCAAATTTCGGGATTTCGATACCAACTGCGGGTCATGTCATCAGTGCCTATGCCCTGGGCGTCGTGGTCGGCGCACCCCTCATCGCCATAGGCGCAGCGCGGTGGCCGCGCCATCGGTTGCTTCTAGCATTGATGACATTGTTCGTCGTGGGCAATGTCGCCAGCGCTCTGGCGCCCGGGTATGTATCGCTAATGGCAATTCGCTTTCTGGCGGGGCTTCCGCACGGTGCCTATTTCGGCGTGGCTTCACTTGTGTCCGCATCGCTGGTGCCGGTGAGGGAACGTGCTCGGGCGGTCGGTCGGATGATGTTGGGCCTGACAGTGGCAACTTTGGCCGGCGTCCCGCTGGCAACCTGGATTGGACAGTCGCTCAGTTGGCGCGCGGCCTATGTTCTCGTCGCCGCGCTTGGTTTTGCGGCGGCCGTGTTGATCTATCGCTGCGTACCGCGGGCGCCTCCCGTCGCCGGAGCCAGCCCCGCGCGCGAGATGAGCGCATTGTCCAGCGTTCAGGTCTGGCTGACGCTCGGTGTTGGGTCGGTAGGTTTCGGGGGTCTGTTCTGCGTGTACAGCTACATCTCACCGACGCTGACCAAGGTGTCCGGACTGCCGCTTCGGTACGTGCCGTACGTGCTGGCCGTTTTCGGGGTTGGCATGATCGTGGGCAATCTGGTCGGATCATGGCTGGCCGACCGCGCTTTGACGCGAACGATCGGCGGCCTTTTAATTTGGAATGCAGTGGTTCTGGGATTGTTCAGTGTCACTGCAAGCCATCTGGTGCTATTGACGATTGTCGTACTGCTGGTAGGCACGGGTGTCGCTATTGTTCCTGCGCTACAGGTGCGGCTCATGGACGTCGCCCAGTGTGCGCAGACGCTCGCGGCAGCGCTCAATCATTCTGCTTTCAACATTGCTAACGCACTCGGCGCGTGGTTGGGCGGCATCGCGATTGCGGGTGGATTGGGCTGGGCTTCCACAGGATGGGTGGGAGCGCTGTTGGCGCTTGGAGGCCTCCTGATTTTTGCGGCCTCGCTTGCCGCTCAGTCACGCAACAAGCGCGAACTGGATTCGTCCAGCGCCATAGCCCAAGCAACAAAGGGCGCAAATTAGTCTAGGTTTGCGCTTTTTCGGCGGCCGCCGTCAGGAAATATCGCTATCGTCGGAATCCTCCGATGGCTCGATGCGGCGAATACATGAATCAGTATTTATAGCCACCATGCTAAAACCGGTTTCGCTAATGTTAGGAGACCATATGCCTCAAACCCGTACTGGTAAGACTGCGCGCCGAAGCCGGGTGATTCGATATGCCGTCATCGGCCTTGGTCATATCGCCCAGGCTGCGGTGTTACCTGCCTTCGCCCATGCACGGCGTAACAGCCGACTCGCAGCGCTCGTGTCCGGCGAGCAGAAAAAGCTCAAGTCTCTTGGACGGCGTTATGGAGTCGAACGATTGTGCGGTTATGACGATATCGACTCACTCTTCGCCAGCGGCGAGATCGACGCCGTGTACATCGCGTTGCCGAACAACCTGCACAAGGATTTCACGATTCGCGCGGCGCATGCTGGCCTGCACGTGTTGTGCGAGAAACCCATGGCTGTCACCGCGCGGGACTGTGAGCAAATGATTCGTGCGACCGAGAAGGCAAACGTTCGATTGATGATTGCCTATCGGCTTCATTTTGAGCGCGCAAATCTCGAAGCGATCCGGCTTGCCCGAAGCGGCAAGCTCGGTGATCTGCGCTTCTTCAGCTCGGATTTTTCAATGCAGGTGAGCGATGACAACATAAGGTTGAAGCGTGAACTTGGCGGCGGACCCTTGTACGACATTGGCGTCTATTGCATTAATGCAGCGCGCTATTGCCTCTCCGAAGATCCGATGGAAGTCTGGGCGACCGCGACCAAGAGTCGGGACCCGCGCTTCCGCGAGATCGACGAGACAGTGGTAGGCGTCATGCGCTTCAAGGACGAGCGTATAGCGAGCTTTACCTCCAGTTTCGGCGCCGCTGATCGATCCACGTACTCGCTGACAGGAACCAAAGGCAGCGTTACCTTGGATCCGGCCTACGAATACGCGGAAGGTTTGTCATCTAGATTGAAAATCGGAAAGCGAGAGCGCCATAAAGTATCGAGCAAGCGCGACCAGTTCGCGGCCGAACTCACCTACTTTTCTGATTGTATTCTTAATAATAAACACCCTGAGCCCTCGGGCGAAGAAGGGCTCGCGGATGTTCGCGTCATCGAGGGTATGCTTAGAGCCATCAACAGCGGCCGCTGGGTGTCCATTAAAATGGCTCAACGCAAGCAACGGCCGACGAAGCGGCAAGAGATCCGCCGTCCGGCGGTGCCGCGAGAGCCGCGACTCATCAACGCGAAGCCGGCGAGTCGATAGCGCTGCGCGACGCCGAAGCTCTAGAGCACGGATGCGTGATCGCTTCGGATGTCAAGTATAAACGGAGGTAGTCGCGGATTGCGCGACCCTTAAGCGTCGAGCGCGCTTGGTAGGCGCTGCGATGCGATAAAGTGCGGGTGATGAACCGACTGGTAACTTCCTCACGCTGGCAAATCCCGATTCTCACCCTTTGGGCCTTAGTGGCGATCGCCGCCCTTCCATTCGCCTGGAAAGTTAACCAGAGCCTCGATACTTCCGCGCGGCTGAAGGGTAGCGAATCCGCAGCCGTGGAGGCGGCGCTGCAGCAGCGATTTAAGTCACCCTTTACAAAAATTGCGTTACTCCGGGTGGCCTGCGGGCCCGACCCTCGAACCCTCGAGGGCCGAGAAATGCTTCAGCGTGTAAGCGATGCCATTAAAGCCACAAGCGGCGTCCAAGGGGTGATGTCGTATTTGGATCGCGGCGACGCTCTTTTTGTTGCGCAGGATGGAAGTCCTATTCTGGTTGTCGGATTGAGCACCGCCAAGGACTCCGGCGATTCCTTAATGGCCAATCTTCACAAGATTACCGAGGCTATGCGCGCGCAACTGCAAAGTCAGTTTCCAGGCCTCGCTTTCCGGTGGACAGGCGAGGCGGCTGTCAATGCGGACCTGCGCCGACTGAGCGCGTCGGCCACCCGCGCTGCCGAACTGGGAGCGCTCCCGCTCACTCTGATATTGCTATTGTTAGCGTTTCGCAGCGTTGTTTCGGCGTTATTGCCCGTCCTGTGCGGCGCGTTGACGATTGTGGTGTCGCTTGGAATTCTCGCGGTCCTAAATCGAGTCTGGCCGACCTCGATTATTGTCGTCAGCATCATCAGCATGGTGGGGCTCGGGTTGAGCATCGACTATGCGCTACTGATGGTGAGTCGCTATCGCGACGCGCTTGGCCAAGGATTGGTCGGGGCAGCGGCGGTGGTCGACGCCACCGAGCACGCGGGCCGCACGGTGGTCGTATCCGGCTCGGCCGTCGCTATCGGATTTGGCACGATGCTGTTGGTGCCGGTAAGCGATGTACGATCGATCGGTATGGGCGGATTGCTGGTCAGCGCCGTCGCGGTCCTGGTCGCGCGTACGCTATTGCCGATCGTACTCGTGCGTATAGGCACGTGGATCGATATAGGCCGCATCGGACGACGTGATAACGCGGTCAGGGGAGAGAACTGGCGTCGATGGGCTAGGTGGGTATCCGGCCATCCGCTCGGTGTGCTCGCGGTTGCGGGGATACCGCTGCTTGCGCTGGCACTGAACGCAATGCACCTGCGCACCGATTTACCGCGGGGCGGATGGCTGCCAGAGAGTGCCGACTCCGTGCGGGCGTTGCACGAGATTGATGCCGTGGCGCGCGGCAACTTCGGGCAAATCATACAGATCATTCTTGAACTTCCGGCGGGGATTACCATTCAAGACGAATCTGGATGGCGGGCTGCTTCGCTTCTGGTCCGACATTACGCTCGAGACGCCCGGATTCAACACGTCTGGGCCGTAACGACAGTAAACGTCAAACCCTTGGGCGGACCTGAATTACTGGACCACATTCCGATAGAGGCCCGCCGCAGTCTGGTCAGCGCCGATGGCGGGGCCGTTCTCATCCAGCTATTGCCCAAACAGGGATTGGCAGCGACCGACGCTGCGGCCATCGTGAGGGAAATCCGCGCAGCGGACCCACAGTCGCTCACGGGTATTGCGGGGACGAGGCTGCAGGTGGGGGGTATCCCCGCTTTTAACATTGACTATGAAGATGCCATTAAGCGCACCCTTTTTATCATCGCCGCGATCGTTGTGGGCGCTACGCTTGTGGTCCTATCGATTGCCTTCCGCAGCGTGCTCATTCCCCTCAAGGCAGTAGCGCTCAATCTTCTCTCGGTGGCCGCCTCATTTGGTGCCGTGACGTTCGTTTTCCAGGATGGCTTCGGATCGCGTCTTTTTGGCCTGACGCGTCCCATGGACGGCGGGTTTCCTATCGTGCCGGTTCTCGTTTTCGGCATCGTCTTTGGTTTGAGCATGGATTACGAGGTTTTTCTAATGGCGCGGATTGCCGACGGCCGTCGCGCGGGGCTGAGCGATGCAGAGGCACTGGTGGATGGAATCGCCGGCATCGGCCGAGTCATCACATTCGCAGCCGCGATCATGATCGTGATATTCGGCGGCTTCGTGTTTGGTGAATTCGTGTTGATTAAGATCTTGGGTTTTGCGTTGGGAGTGGCCGTGTTGTTGGATGCCACAGTGATCCGCTTGGCGGTGGGACCTGCGCTCATTCAGCTCGCCGGACGGTGGAACTGGTGGCCCGGCAAACTTTGATTCCTCGACTACGCTGGCGCATTGGTGGCCTCATCGGCGCCGGCGTGCTGATCAACTACTTCGACCGTATCAGCCTCTCGGTGGCGGCGCCGCAGCTGCAGCAGACCTTTGCCTTGACGGCGGCCGACATTGGGCTGCTATTCAGCGCCTTCTTCTGGAGTTATGCGCTTTTGCAGATTCCAGCGGGTTTGTTCCTCGACCGATTTGGTGTGACGCGTGTCGGACCCTGGGGCGCGTTGCTGTGGAGCGCGGCCTCGGTGATCACCGCGTGCGCCGGCGGGTTCGCCGGCATATTCGTTGGCCGCTTGATCCTGGGCATCGCGGAAGCTCCTAGTTTTCCCGCGAATTCCAAGGCCACGGGTTACTGGTTTCCGCGCAACGAGCGTGCAAGGTCCACCGCACTGTTCGACGCCATGGCCAAGTTCTCCAATGTAATCGGCGTGCCGCTAATCGCGCTGGCTGTGGTCAAGCTCGGCTGGCGCTGGGGCTTTGGGCTTGTAGCAGCCCTCAGCTTTCTGTATTTCATCGCATTCGTGCGAATCTATCGTGACCCGAGCCAGCATCCGCGGCTGTCCGACGAAGAGCGCGAGCACCTTACCAAGAATGGAGCGGCGCCCGAGGGACAACTGTCGGCTAACCCCGTTGGAATGCTGGTCTACCTCCTGCGCAGCCAGAAAATCTGGGGCCTATCGATTGGCTTCGCGGCATACGGCTACTGCTTCTACTTATTGCTGACGTGGTTGCCGGGCTATCTCGTGCACACCATGCACATGAGCATTCTGCAGTCAGCGAGTTACGCCGCGATTCCGTGGATGTTCGCTGCGATATCTGATCTTCTGGTTGGGGGCTGGCTGATCGACTACCTTATCGCAAAAGGATGCAACGACACGCGTGTGCGCAAGGCAGTGCTTCTCATCGGTATGTGTGGTGGCCTTGCTATTTTTGGCGCGACGACCACTACAAACTCAGTGATCGCGATCGCTTGGATCTCCATCGCCTTGAGCGGACTCGCGGCGGCCGCACCGGTGTGCTGGTCCTTGCCGTCACTCGTCGCGCCCACGGGCGGCGTGGGCACGGTGAGCGGCATAATGAATTTCGCCAATAACATGATGGGAGTGGCGGCCCCGATTGTCACCGGCTACGTAGTCGGGCGCACGCAATCATTTGAGATGGCTTTCGTCACGGCTGGGATCGTGCTGTTGATTGGCGCAGCATCGTTTTTCTTTCTTCTCGGTCCCATCGAGCCGCTGCCCGATCCGAAGGCCAATCAGTGTGCGCGGCAAAGATAGGCGAGGGCGGCTGCAACCGCAGCTTCAAGGGGCATGGATGCCGGCACAGTGAGCACATCGGCTTCAGCAGCGGTGGGCCGCTCGAGATCATGGAACTGACTCTCGATGAGCGATTGCGGCATAAAGTGGTGGGCACGTTCGCTCAACCGGTGAGTCGCTAGTGCTTCGTCCGCGTTTAGGAAAATAAAGCGCACGCGGGCGGCCGATCGAAGCCTGTTTCGATAGTCGAGTTTGAGCGCAGAGCACGCGACAATGATGCCGTCACTGTATAACCGCGTATCGGCGAGTTTAGCGGCGATAGCATCCAGCCAAGGTTTCCGGTCTTCATCGCGCAGCGGAATACCTCGGCGCATTTTGCTGATACTTTCGGGGCTATGAAGCTCATCCCCGTCCACGAATGGCAACCGCAATGCCGACGCAATAGCCATTCCGAACGTACTCTTGCCGCTGCCAGAAACGCCCATGACAACGATGGCTGGGCATCGATTAGACAGCGGAGCGTCCCGCGTCGGCTTCACGCCGTTGCTGCTATCTTTAGGCCCAGCTTCTCGATCATGATGCCTCGCATGATGAACTTCTGAACCTTGCCTGTTACCGTCATCGGAAATTCATCGACGAGTTCGATGTAACGGGGAATCTTGTAGTGAGCGATTTCTCCCTGGCAGAATTGGCGGAATTCGTCTGGGGTTGCGGCAGCGCCGGCACGCAGCTGTATCCAGGCGCACAGTTCCTCGCCGAATCGCGCATCGGGTACGCCAAAACAGGCCACGCTCTGGACCTTGCCATGCTTGAACAGAAATTCCTCCACCTCGCGTGGATAAATGTTCTCCCCGCCGCGGATAACCATGTCCTTGATACGCCCGACGATGTTGCAATAGCCTTGCGCGTCAATCACCCCCAAATCCCCAGTGTGCATCCAACCCTCATTATCCAGAACCTCGGCGGTGCGAGTTCGATCTCCCCAGTAGCCTTGCATCACGGAGTAGCCGCGGGTGCACAGTTCTCCGCTCACGCCGCGCGGCACGATCTTCCCATCGGTGTCGACAAGCTTCACTTGCAAATGCGGTTGAATTTTGCCGACAGTAGAGACCCGCTGGTCCAAAGAGTCGTTAACGCTCGACTGGAAACTGACGGGACTGGTCTCCGTCATGCCGTAGGCGATGGTCACTTCGGGCATATGCATCTCGTTTACCA
The DNA here is from genome assembly GCA_036401515.1 of Steroidobacteraceae bacterium. Taxonomy (GTDB): domain Bacteria; phylum Pseudomonadota; class Gammaproteobacteria; order Steroidobacterales; family Steroidobacteraceae; genus Bog-1198. The sequence goes on along the minus strand of DASWUU010000092.1, from coordinate 6,725 downwards.
CCCGCTGCATAATGGCGATGGGGCAAGGCGAGCCGGCCATGATCCCGCCTCGTAGGCTTGACAAATTGAAGGCGCTGAAGTGCGGATGATCCAGCATGGCGATGAACATCGTGGGCACGCCGTAGAGCGCCGTGCAGGCTTCTTTCTCGATGCACTGTAGGGTCGCCAACGCGTCAAAACCTCGGCTCGGATAGACAGCGGTCGCGCCGTGCGTCAGGCAATTGAGGTTTCCCATGCCCATGCCGAAGCAATGATAGAGCGGCACGGGAACACAAATTCGGCTAGAGACACCAGTGCGAGTGGCCTCTCCAACAAAAAAAGCATTGTTGAGCAGGTTTCGATGCGTCAGCGTCGCACCTTTGGGCGTTCCGGTGGTGCCGCTGGTGAATTGGATGTTCGCCGCTAAATCCGGTTTCAGCCGGGAAGCGATTTCGCGCAAGGCGTGGCGATCGCTATCGCGAGCGTACTCCGCGATGGCATCGAAGGGAATGATTGCCGTTAGTTCGCTATCGTCAATACCAATGACCCATCTCAAAAATGGCAATCTCTCTGCGGTGAGGCTCCCTGATGTGCCGTAAAGCTCGGGCGCCAGCTCGCACAGCATTTGCAGGTAGTTGCTTGATTTGAATTTCGAGGCGGTGACCAGCGCCGTGCAGTCAACGCTGTTCAAAGCGAATTCCAATTCGTGCTTGCGGTAAGCGGGATTGATATTGACTAAAATCATGCCGGCTTTGGCCGCCGCGTATTGCACAATCGTCCACTCGGCGCAATTGGGAGACCAGACGCCAATGCGCTCGCCGGGTTGCATGCCGAGAGTCAGCAAGCCGGCAGCAAATTCACTCGCGCGCGCATTGAGTTCTGCATAGGTCATGCGAGTGCCGGAATCGCAGGCGACGATCGCTTCGCGTTCCGGCCACGCTCTGGCTGCCGATTCCAACGCGCCGCCGATCGTTTCCTCGAGCAGCGGCGGGCTGTCGGCACCGCATACGAAACTGATGTCGCTATTCACGTGTAGTCCCTACAGCGAAGGGTGATCGCTATCAAAACCGACGGCTTCGGCCGCTCAGACCGGGGCCACGATGAGCTTGACGCCGGCATCCTGCACCATCTGTGCGTGGCGCGGCGACACGCCCTGATCGGTGACCAATATGTCGATCTCATCGAGGCCGCAGACGATATGTCCCGACGGACCGTCAAATTTCGAACTGTCCAGCAGCACGATGATTTTATCGGCGCGGTCGATCAGGCGCCGCTCGGCGGCGACTAGGATGATATCGGCCTGCATGAGGCCGGCGGCACCGACCGCCGCCGCACTCATGAACAGCTTCGGGGCGTGAAAGCGCTGCATGCCATCATCGCTCGACGCCGCGAGAATGATATGTTGTTCAGGAAATACTTGGCCCGCAGGAACCAATACTCGAGTGCCTGGTTGCTGCAAAAGGGCGCTGACTATGCGTAGCGAATTGGTGAGCGCCTGCAGATTGAGTCCGCGGATATGCTGACACATTTGTAAGGTGGTCGAGCCGCCGTCGATCATTACCGCTTCGCCGGCGCTGACCAGCTTGGCCGCAGCGCGACCGATGGCTTGCTTCTCACGCGGGTGCAGGTTGACGTTCTCTTCGAATGGTACTCCGGTAAGGTGATGGCCTGTGTCGGGCGACCGGCGTTTTGCGTTCTTTGATTCGATGCGCTTTGCGCCCCCGCGGACCCGCGTCAACAGCCCGGCCGTCATCATGCGCTCCAGGTCGCGGCGTATGGTTGCCGGCGAAGCTTCGATGTGCCGCTCTAGATCTTGAAAGGAGATAAATCCTCGTTGGTTGACGCTCTCGAGTATGAGCTTCTCGCGCTCGGCTGAATGCATTTGGCGGTCCCGCTGCTGTATTGTGTGCTTATCCGTGTACTGTGGACTTAACTGAATGCCAATTCAATCAAAGTCGATCACGGGCGCGCTGTTACGGTTGCGGTTCAATTAACCGACGCGACCGTAACCACGCGTCAAATAAGTTCTGCCACTGATCGAGCGGCAGTCCTGTGTGCCGTGTGCCGAATCCGTGAGCGCCCTTCTCGAACAGATGCAGTTCCGCCGGCAGGTGAGCCGCGGTCCAACGCTGATAAATCATCACGCTGCGCCCGGAAGGAACCAAATTGTCCGCTTGGGTGGCGACGATAAAAACCGGCGGTGCATCCGCGGGCGGCGCGACGTCATCCATATAGCCGTAAATGGGTGCCGCGAAGTCCGGCCGACTCTCGGCGTCGTGATCTAGCACCACGCCCATGGTTAGACCTGCTCCCGCGGAAAATCCCATCAAACCGATCCGATCCGGCGCAATATGCCACTGAGCCGCGTGTTGCCGCACGTAGCGAATGGCCTGTTTGCCATCGGCGACCGCCAAACTTCGACCGGCGTCGAGCCTGTGGTACTCATGATCAAAATCCGACTGCAGCTTGGCGGTCAATTCCTGCACTTCAGCCGATTGATCGGCTAGGTTCACCGGCGTCGGTAGCAAGCGGTATTTCAAGACGAAGGCGGTCACGCCCCGCGCGCGCAGCCATTCGGCAAATTCCGTGCCTTCGTAGTTGAACATCAGCCCAAAGTAGCCGCCGCCCGGACAGACTATCAGCGCCGTGCCGTTGGGCTTCGCAGGAGCAAATACGGTAAGCGTCGGCGTGACCACGTTGCGGATCAAGCGCGTGACCTGATTTCCGGGGTGGGGCAACTCGGCATCGATCTCCTTCTGTGTCGAATGCTCTGAACCGGGCGCAACGCCGGGCCAGATGTTGATGACAGGAGGCACAGAGGCATCGGCGGATGTGTCAGCGGCAAGCGCCGGGGCGATTAGTCCAACGGCCGCGGCCACGATGATCAATTTATTCATCAAATCCCCATCAGACGATGCCGGTTCCCGGCGCCAGTTTTTGTCGGCGCCGCGCCTGTGCTTTGCGCCAGCCACTGGCGCGATAGGTGCCGAGCACATCAATAGCGCCACCCGCTTGCACGCGCGCTTGCGCGATGAGCGGCGTCACGTCCGTGCGATAGGCTTGCCGTAGTGTTTGGAATGCCATCATGACGTCATTTGATTCTTGCGCGTACAAAAGCGCCTCGCGGTCAACGATGAGCGCTTTCGCCAGGGCGCAGACAATGGCTTCGGCGGAAGCCAGCATGCTCTCGATAGGGTCGGTGACATTGTGCGACTGGTCGATAAGGTAGGCGGGCGAGAAGGTGCCGGTTGCGTTGAACTGCGCTTCGACCAGTTCGTTGAAGACGAGAAACAGCTGATGTGGATTGATGGAGCCTGAATCGAGATCATCGTCCCCGTATTTGCTGTCATTGAAGTGAAAGCCGCCGAGCTTCCCAAAGCGATGCAGGCGGGCAACAATCTGTTCGATATTGGTCGAGGGTGCGTGGTGCCCTAAATCCACCAGGCAGTAGGCTTGCACTCCCAGCTCCTGCGCGGCGAGAATGGAGGATCCCCAGTCTGGCAGTACAGTGCTATAAAACGCCGGCTCGAAAAGCTTGTGTTCCAGCAACATTCTCCAATCGGCGGGCAGCGCCGCATAAACGCGCGCCGTGGAGTCCAAGTAACGGTCGAATGCGCGCGTGAAATCCTGCTGTCCAGGAAAGTTACTGCCATCTCCCACCCAGACGGTGATGGCGTGCGAGCCCAATAGCTTGCCGATCCGAATGCACTCGATATTGTGCGCGACCGCCTGATCGCGAACCGCGGCATGGGGAGAGCTAAGCGATCCGCCGGCGTAGCTATGCTTCTGATGCGGCTGGTCCTGAAAAGTGTTGGAGTTGACAGCGTCAAATCCCAGCCCGAGATTTGCCGCCCGCTCGGCGAGCGCGCCATAGTCCTCGACGAAGTCCCAGGGAAAATGGGGCGACACACGCGGCGTGATCCTGCAGAGCTGCTGCACTACCGCGCAATCCTCCAGTTTTTCTTGAATGCACGTGGGAGCCCCATCCATGGGAAATTTTGCGAAGCGGGTGCCGCCACGGCCGGCCCCCCAAGTAGGCAGTGCCACGGAGAACGCGGCCACCTTGGTGCGAATCGACTCTATGTCGATACCGCGGCGACGCAGCTGTCGCGACAGGGATTGATACTCATCTTCCAAACTCTCAGTACAGCGGCTTGCGTTGTGGTCGCGAATGAAGTTTTCCGATAGGGGCAAGTGGTCTGGCACGCCATGGCTCCGGATTAGGGTCAGCGGGTGAACGCCTGCGCATTGCCGGCATCCACATTGAGCATATTGCCGGTCGACTTCGTCGACATGTCTGAGGCGAAGAAATGCACGGCATCGGCAATATCGCTCGGCAGTACGTCGACTTTCAACATGGACCGGTTGCGGTAGTGAGCTTCGAGTTCCGCGCCGGAGTCGATTCCGTGCGCACCGGCGCGTTCGCGGCGCCACTCGCCGTCCCAGATTCTTGAGCCCTTGATGACGGCATCTGGATTGACGGTGTTGACTCGAATGCCGAACGGCGCGCCTTCGAGTGCGATACATCGCGCCAAATGCAGGGCGGCCGCTTTTGCAGAGGCATAGGCGGAAGCGTCCACCGCCGCGGCAATGCCATTCTTCGAGCCGATGAAGATGATAGACCCCCCGTGCTGCTTCTTCATCAGAGGAAAGGCAGAGCGCGCTGCCAGGAAATACCCTTCGGCGAGCACGTTGTAGTTCTTGCGCCAGAGATCAACTGTGGTTTCCTCGAGCGGCGCCGATGAGGCGATGCCGGCATTGGCAACGAGGATGTCCAAACCACCGAAGTCGCATGCGCATGAGGCAAATGCAGAGCTAACCTGGTTTTCATCAGTTACATCGCAGAGTTCCGCCCTGATAAGATCCGGGCCGGCCTTTGATTGTAGAATCTTGTACGCTTCTCCGAGCGCTTCGGCGTCTCGATCCAGCAGCATTACACAGGCTCCCTCCGCCAGCAGTCGCTGCGCGGTCGCTGCTCCGATACCTCCCGCGCCGCCGGTGACCAGCGCGATTCTTCCGGCCAGGGATTTTGCCTTGGGCATGCGCCGCAGCTTCGCCTCTTCAAGCGCCCAATACTCAATCCGGAAAGCTTCTCTCTCATCCAGGCCCACATAGCGCCCGATGGCTTCTGCACCGCGCATCACGTTGATCGCATTTCCATAGAATTCACCGGCCAGCCGCGCCGTCGTCTTGTCGGGAGCAAAGGCCATGCGCCCCAGACCTGGCACGAGAATGATGACGGGATTGGGATCACGCATGGGCGGATCGGTCACCGTTGCAAAACGCTGGTAGTAGGCAGCATAGTTGGCCCGATAGTCGTCGAGCGATTTTTTCAGGTACGCATCCTCTGTGATCCGGGTTTCATCAAGCGTCAGGGGCCAGATCTTGGTGCGTAAGAAATGATCAGGACAGGATGTGCCGAGCGCGGCAAGCCTCGGCAGATCGTTCGAGCACACAAACTCCAAGGTTTCTGCGTCGGCGGACAGATGCCCGATTTTAGGATACGCGCTCGATAGCAGTCCTCGCAGCTTGGGCATGATCTGCGCTGCTATCCGCAATCGTTCATCCGTCGGCAGCGGAGCAAGTCGTACACCGCCGAATGCGGGACGGCGGCTCAGACGCTCATTGAGATAACGTGCGGCATCCGCGACCAGTTGGATGGTGTTCTCGTAGCATGCTTTCGAAGTCTGGTCCCAGGCTATGAGACCGTGGCCGGCGAGAACAATGCCGCGCAAGCCCGGATGCTCGATAACGTAATTCTGCAGGCGTAAGCCCAAATCGAATCCCGGCCGCTGCCAGGGGAGCCAGCCCACCGCCCCACGCCAGATTTCGCGCACTGCACTCTCCCCGGACGAAGAGGCGGCCAGCGCAATGATGGCGTCAGGGTGCACGTGATCCACATGCGGGAAGGGCAGCATCGCGTGCAACGGCGTGTCTATCGAGGCCGCTCGCGCATTGAGGCCAAAGGTGCAATGCGGTAGAAAAGCGACCATGGCATCTTCGCGCTCTAGACCCTCATAAAGCGCTCGGAGCTGCAAGAGACGTTCGAGATAGAGCGTGGAGAACCCATCGAGTTGCATCGATCCCAAATCTCCTCCCGAACCTTTCACCCACAGCACTTGAACCGTCTGGCGCGTGAGAATATCCGTGCCTTCAAGTTTCGCCGAGGTATTGCCGCCGCCAAAATTCGTGATGGTAAGATCCGCGCCTAGGAGATTGGAGCGGTACAACAAGAGTTCGGCGTCGTTTCTCACCGCAGCGTCGGAGTCCGACCAACGACCGTAAGGAATATTGAAGGGCAACGCGGCACTTGTTTCGTGGGCTACTCCCAGAACTTTGCTCATCGGATTGATTCCCTGCTTTTCATTTTAGTCCGTGCCCTTAACCCTTTGTAGCGAAAGCAGGCTCCGTTTGCAATCAGAATCGCTCATTTTACATCAGTTGACTGCGAATGGGTTCCTCCCGCGCCCGCAACGCTGCTGCGCCCCCAATCGTTGAATTTGCGGCCTGTTAAAGCTGGCCATGCCGCCGTTGTTTTGTAATCATTACTAATATTTTTCGATCAAAGGACCCAGATGTCGACCGGTGCGATATTCGTTCTGGACGTCGGCAAGACCCTCGCCAAAGCCAGCCTGTGGAGCCCGGCAGGTTCATTGCTCGATCGGCGCAGCCGCCCGAACGCCAAAGTCGACGCCGGTGATTATCTGGCGCTGGACGTGGCGGGCATCGATGGATGGCTGGAAGCG
>DASWUU010000091.1:0-40655 GCA_036401515.1 Steroidobacteraceae bacterium | reverse complement strand
GGCCGGACGAGTCCTCAAAGTTTTGGAGGAGCAAGGGCTGTTGCGCGCTACTGGGAAAACCATTGTGGTCTTCAATGCCAGACCGAAGGTGAAGACACGTCCTCTCATTGTTCCTGTGAAAGCCGGCGCAAACACAGTCGGCGCGAAGAACAACCGCACCGAGCAGAACGATGATGAAGACGACGAGGATGACGAGGACGACGAGTAACCGTCTCTAAGGACTTAAGTGTCCTTCAGGCCGACTTACACCCTTCTTCTATTTGCGCGCGCATGTCCTCGATAGTGCGGGCGTAGTCGGAACTACCGAAAATGGCCGAGCCCGCGACGAATGTGTCGGCGCCTGCCTTGGCGATGCGCGAAGCGTTATCGACCTTGACCCCGCCGTCGATTTCGAGGCGAATATCGCGGCCGCTTGCGCGTATTCGCGCCCTAGCTTCGCTGAGCTTGGGCAATACTTCCGGAATGAATTCCTGGCCGCCGAATCCCGGATTCACCGACATCAATAAAATAATATCGATTTTATCGATCACATAATCCAACCAATTCAATGAGGTTGCAGGGTTGAACACCAATCCTGGATTGCAGCCCGAATGACGAATGAGTTCGATGGTGCGATCCACGTGGTACGTGGCCTCGGGGTGGAAACTTATATTGGTCGCGCCCGCTTTGGCGAACTCGACCACCAAAGGATCCACCGGCGTCACCATGAGGTGCACATCAATGGGCGCCTTCACTCCGGCCTTGCGCAGCGCGCGGCAAACCACAGGGCCGACGGTGAGATTCGGAACGTAGTGGTTATCCATGACATCGAAGTGAATCCAGTCGGCGCCGGCCGCGAGCACTGATTCGACTTCTTCACCCAAACGCGCGAAGTCGGCCGATAGAATCGAGGGGGAGATGATAATGCCCATAAATTTCAGCGCATTCCTCGCGCTGCGCGGATGCCCTCATAAGCCTCTTGGATACGCTGCGTTTTCTCTTTCGCCATTTGTGCCATCGACTCCGGCAGGCCGTTAGCGACGAGTTTATCAGGATGGTGCCGGCTCATTTGCCGCCGATAGGCCTTGACCAGCTCTTGATCGCTGATCCCAGCCTCTACCTCGAGCTCAGCATAACATTCCGCCAAATTGTCCGATTTCCCACGCGTCTGTCTAGCGCGCAGCGATGCCTCCATGTGTGCAAATTCGAGCGCGGACAGCCCGAGACGGTCGGCTATCGATGCCAAAACCTGGCGAGCCGGCGGCGAGATGCCGTTGCCGGCGAGCGCCGCGCGCAACTGCACTTCCACGAACGCACGCAACAGGTCGTAGCGCAAGCCGCAGGTCTCGCGCAACCGCTCGATGCTGAGTTCAGCATCATACCCCGGCGATTTACCCGCCCTGAAACAGGCTATCGCCGCATTGACGTCGGCAGCGCCCAAATTCAACTCCTGCATGAGTCTACGCGCCGCATCGATTTCCGCCTCGGACACGCGTCCGTCGGATTTGGCGACATACCCCATGATCTCGAATGTGGTGCGGAAGAACTCAGCGGAGATCGAAGTCGATCCGCTCGGCGCCGTTCTTGCTGCGCCCTTCGGGTCAAGCATGTAGCCTATGAGAGCCCCGGCCACCGCTCCCCAGGCACTTCTGGTGATCAGCAGCCCGATCAATGCCCCAAAAAAAATGCCTTTCCAGCTCATTCGCGTTGACCTATCCGCTCCGTCCCGCCACAATCGCCGACCTTCAATGGTAGCAGTCGCGAGCGCTTACACATGGAACAGTATTCGCATTCGGCTCCGCTTTTCGAGAGCCGCATTCGTAGTCTTAAGAAAATTCACCAGGGAAAGGTGCGCGATATTTACGATGTGGATGACGGGCATCTATTGATCGTCGCCACCGATCGGCTTTCCGCATTCGACGTGGTGCTTCCCGACCCCATCCCATTCAAGGGCGAAGTGCTCACCCAGATATCGCTGTTCTGGTTCGCGAGAACAAGCCACATAACCCCGAACCATCTTACCGAACTGCGCGTCGAGGATGTGATCAGCGACCGCGAAGAGCGGGCACAGCTGGCCGGCCGCGCCATGGTCGTCAAAAAATTAACCGCATTGCCGATTGAAGCGGTGGCGCGAGGCTATCTCATCGGCTCGGGATACAAGGACTATAAAGTCAACGGTTCAGTCTGCGGCATCCCGCTGCCTCCGGGCTTGAGGATGGCAGAGCGCTTGCCAGAGCCCATATTTACGCCTGCGTCCAAAGCGCCGGCCGGCTCGCACGACGAAAATATCGATTTTCAAGCGATCGTCAATCTGGTCGGAAAGGAGTGCGCGGCCAATGTCCGCCGCATTGCCCTCGAGGTATATAGTTTTGCCGCTGAACATGCGCGTGCTCGCGATATCATCATCGCGGATACGAAATTCGAATTCGGCGTCGATAAGTCCGGACAGCTCTTTTTGATCGATGAGGTCCTGACGCCGGATTCCTCGCGATTCTGGCCTATAGCATCGTACAAGCCCGGAATCAGTCCGCCGAGTTTTGATAAGCAATTCGTGCGCGATTATCTGGAGTCGCTGCAGTGGAATAAGAAACCGCCCGCGCCGCATTTACCGCCCGAGATTCTGGCCCGCACCAGCGATAATTACCGCGAAGCGTTGAAGCTGTTGACGGCTTGAGCTTGCGCCCAGCTCATGATGTGTGCGTGCATGGCTCGAACGCCTTCGTTCAAGGCCGCGGGCCCTGGCTGCAAAATAATCGACGATTTGATCTCATGCAGCTGACCGTGGCGCACCGCGGGTATCTCGCTCCAACCTGGCCTTGCGGCCACTGAATCGGCCCGGAACTTTTTTCCGCACCAGGATCCGAAGATGATGTCCGGAGCGCGGCGCGCCACCTCGTGTGGATCGGCGATAATGCGATTCCTGCCCAAGGGTTCGCATGCGAGTTCCGCAAAGCAGTCCGCGCCCCCCGCCAGCTCGACCAATTCCGACACCCACTTGATGGCGCTGATCTGCGGCAGGTCCCACTCCTCGAAGTAGACGCGGGGCCGGCGCGCAAGCCGGCCGGCACCGGCGGCAATTTCGGCCAGACCGTTCTCGATGCTCATCGTCAACACAGACGCCTTCGCGGGGCAGCCAACCATGGCGCCCAACATGCGGATCATTTGCAGAATCTCGGCGATACTGCGCTGGTTGAATACATGCACGGACAGGCCGCGGCGAATCAGATCCGCGGCGATGTCGGCTTGTAAATCGGAAAATCCCAACACCAGATCCGGTTTCAAGGCCATGATCTTGTCGATGCGCGCGCTGGTGAATGCCGATACTTTCGGCTTCTCCTTGCGCGCCCGGGCTGGGCGGACCGTAAATCCGGATATGCCGACGATGCGTTGTTCCTCGCCGAGCAGATACAGCGTTTCGGTGGTTTCTTCGGTCAGGCAGACGATGCGGCTGGGGAACATCAGGGCTGCGATCTTGCCATACCCCATCCGGCATGCAAGGCTCGGTGCATGTTTAACTGGTTCGAGAAGCTCGAAGATCGACTGTTCACAGGCTCGCGCGTCATGGCGCCGCCCTGGGGACCGGTGTTGCGTCTGGTGCGCTATCCCGCGGCGCTGCTGCGTGATTGGCTGCAAGGCGAGATCAGCGTTCGAGCCATGAGCCTCGCGTATACGACTCTGCTGTCCATTGTCCCGTTGATGGTGTTCAGCTTTTCCATTTTGAAGGGCTTGGGCGCCCGCGGCGATTTGCGCTTCATTCTTGATCACTTCTTCCAGCCGCTAGGCGCCGCCTCAGAGCAGTTGACGGAGAGCGTCTTGCAATTCGTCGGGAATATGAGCGGCGTTTTATTGGGTTCGCTCGGCTTGGCATTTCTGGTTTACACCGTCATCGCCACCATTGAAAAAGTTGAAAAGAGTTTTAACTTTTTGTGGCGCGTCGATCAACCGAGAAGCTTTGCGCGTCGCTTCACCGAATACTTAAGCGTGATGATCTTGGGGCCGATATTGCTCGCCGTGGTCTTGGGCCTTTTGGCGAGCGCCGAAAGCAGTCCGTTTGCCTTATGGCTCGATGCAATCAAGCCGCTGGCCTGGGTCCTGGGAGGCACGGGGAAAATGCTTCCCTATCTTATCGTTACCGTGATTTTCACGTTCATGTACGCCTTTATTCCCAATACCAAAGTTCAGCTTCGCGCTGCGCTCATCGGCGGGATCACAGCCGGCGTCATTTGGGCCTTGGTAGGCAAGGTATTTACGGCATTCATTGTGTATTCCTCAACGTTGGTCGCCGTCTACACGGGTTTCGCCATCGTCCTCACGACCCTTATCTGGATTTACTTGAGCTGGCTGATTTTGCTCATCGGCGCACAGCTGGCTTTTTACGTGCAATTTCCACAGTACTTGCGTCACGGACAAGCGGCCGTCGAGCTGACGGGGAGGGACCGCGAGCAAGTCGCCTTGTCCGTGATGTATCTCATCGGCCGCGACTACGCGGCGGGCAAGATTCATTGGACGCCCAATGCATTGGCCTCGGAGCTCGATATCCCCAGCATCCTCATGGCGCCAATACTGCATCGCCTGGAGAAAGCCGGCCTTCTCGTCATCACGGAAGGGGAGCAATTTGTTCCCGGCCGCGACATCGCTGCGATTCAGCTCGGCGAGGTGTTCGATACCGTGCGCACCTTGCACAGCGGCCGCCTGGCCGTCGTTCCACACGGCGTAGCGCCCGCGCTCGAGCTGCTACAAGAGGTGGAAACGGCGATGCGCTTGCCCTTAAATAATCTTTCGCTCAAGGACTTCACCTCGAGGTCGTGAATCATTCGCCGGCAATGGTCAGTTCCTGAACCAATATTGATCCGACGCGCACACCGCCGCGGACATCGATGTCATCGCCGATGGCGGCAATTCCGCTGAACATGGCGCGTAAGTTCCCGGCGATGGTGATTTCCGCGACGGGGTATTGGATCGCCCCGTTCTCCACCCAAAAGCCCGCCGCACCGCGCGAGTAATCACCCGTTACAGTGTTCACGCCTTGACCCATGAGCTCGGTCAGCAGCAGGCCGGTTCCAAGCTTTGCAAGCATGGCCGGAGCGCCGCCGGGCAAGGTGGGTGCTACCAGGAGGTTGTGAGAGCCGCCGGCATTGCCCGTGGTCTTAAGCCCAAGCTTCCTCGCCGAGTAACTGGAAAGGATGTACCCGGTAAGCACCCCCGCGGCAACCAAGTCCCGGTCATGCGTGGCAACGCCCTCCTCGTCGAAGGGTGCACTGCCCATGGCCTTCAAGAGATGAGGCCGCTCGGCGATGTAGATATCGGAAGGAAACAGTTGCTGCCCTGCGGAATTCAATAGAAACGAAGCCTGCCGATATAAGCTGCTGCCGCGGATCGCCGTAATGAAATGGCCGATCAGCCCACGCGCCAGCTCCGGGACGAAAAGCACCGGGGCGCGACGCGTGGTGATTTTCCTCGGCCCGAGGCGCGCGATCGTGCGTCGCGCGCTTTCGAGACCGATGGACACAGGGTCTTGCAGTTCGCGCCAATCGCGCGAGCTGCTGTACCAGTAGTCGCGCTGCATGTCGTCGCCTTTTCCTGCGAGCACGACGCAGCTGATCGTGTGGGATGTGGTCGGGTAGCCGCCAACAAAACCATGCGTATTTCCATAGACGTGCAATCCCTGATGTGTGGCGACCGATGCTCCCTCCGAGTTATTGATGCGCGGATCGAACCCAAGCGCCGCTGCCTCGCTGGATTTGGCGATCTCGATGGCGCGGTCCGCCGTGACGTTCCAGGGATGCGATAGGTCCAGGTTCGGCGGCTCGCGAGCCATTAGCGCGGCATCCGCAAGACCGGCACTCGTATCCTCGGCGGTAAAACGGGCAATGCTGCAAGCTTTGGCCACCGTTGCGCTGACGGCTTTCGGCGAGAAATCCGCGGTGCTTGCGGAACCCTTGCGCTGTCCAAAGTACACGGTAATTCCCATGCTGCGGTCGCGCTGATGTTCCAGGGTCTCGACTTCCCCCAGCCGCACCCCCACGGACAGTCCGGTATCCTGACTGACAGCCGCTTCGGCCTGCGTGGCTCCACGAGCCCGCGCTTCGTCCAGGGCGCGTTCAATGATTGACTCCAGGTCTGATTGGGTTAGGCGCACGGGGGTATTGGTCACGGCCATCGACGTCTCCACCTTGGGGTGAGGGAATCCGGGGATGATTCTACCGGCCCGAGTGATAGCATGGGGATTATGACTATCGAGGATGAAACCCCGGATACGGGCGAAACTGAGGAACAACGGCTGAGCAAGAGCGCCCGCAAGCGGGAAGCGGCGTCTTTGCAGGAATTGGGGGTAAAACTCTCTGCGCTTCCTGATCAGGAGATAAAAGCTCTCGACTTGCCGGAAAATCTTTTTGTGGCATTGCGCGACCTGCGTCGCTTGCCGTCCCACGGGGCGCAGGTTCGCCAGCGCCAGTACATCGGTAAGCTGATGCGTATGATCGATCCGGAGCCGGTCCTCGCAAAGCTGGCCGAGCGTAAGCAGCGCCACGATGTGGAAATTCGCCATTTTCAGCAAATCGAGCGATGGCGGGATCGGCTGTTATCGGAGCCAACCGTTGCCCTGGATGAATTACTCGAGGAGTACCCGAACGCGGACCGCGCCGCCTTGGCAAGATTGCTCGATAAGGCTGAAAAGGAACGCTTAGAGCAGCGCTCGCCGGTCGGGGCACGCGAACTTTTTGCGTTTCTGCGCCAGCTGCTTGGATAGATTGGTAAACTCGCTGCGATGAAAGCCTTGGTCGGTGTCATTATGGGATCGTCTTCCGACTGGGAAACGATGCAGGCTACCGCCGATATGCTGACGCGGCTCGGGATTGCCCACGAGGTTCGCGTCATTTCGGCGCACCGCACACCAGACTTGTTATTCGAATATGCCGATTCCGCACGCGAGCGCGGGCTGAAGGCCATTATCGCGGGAGCCGGCGGCGCGGCGCATCTGCCGGGGATGACGGCCGCGAAAACCTCACTTCCGGTACTGGGCGTGCCGATTCAATCGAAAATCTTGAATGGCATAGACTCCCTGCTTTCGATTGCGCAAATGCCCAGCGGCGTGCCCGTCGCGACCTTCGCCATCGGCACCGCCGGTGCGAAAAACGCTGCCTTGTTCGCCGCAGCCATTCTCGCCAACGAACATACGGAAATACGTACGGCCCTGGACGCCTTTCGCAAAGCGCAGACAGGGGCGGTCCTGGCAAAGCCGGATCCGCGAGCCCCTTGAAATTATTGAACGTGGGTATCGTTGGGGCGGGCCAACTTGGACGCATGCTTGCGCTCGCTGGATATCCACTCGGGGTGCGCTGCTTATTTTTGGACCGCAGCGCGCAATCGCCTGGCGCGCAAGTCGCTCCCACGCTCGTCGGCGATCTGGAGGATGCGGCACTGCTCGCTGAATTGGCCTCGCGCAGCGAGGTCCTTACCTTTGACTGGGAAAATATTTCCGGCAGCGTCTTAGCGCCGCTCGAAAGCGTGACCAAGGTTCGGCCGCCTCGCGCGGCGCTCGAGGTCTCTCAGGATCGTCTGGCCGAAAAGGCGCTTTTTACAAAGCTCAAAATTCCTGTCGCTGCGCATGCAGCCGTCGAAAGCTTGGCGGGCTTGGTCAGTGCGGCGCGGAAAATCGGCCTTCCGGGCGTCCTCAAAACGCGGCGACTTGGATATGACGGGAAAGGACAATTCGTACTGCGAGACAGTTCGCATATCGAAGCAGCATGGCACGCGATCGGCGGCACAGGCCTCATCTACGAGAAATTCCAAGCTTTCTCGCGGGAAGTTTCGCTGGTGGGGGCCCGGTCCGCGGCCGGCAAGATGGTGTTCTACCCGCTGTCCGCCAATACCCATGGCGATGGGATCTTGCGATATAGCGTTGCACCTTTTACAAACCCATCCCTGGAGGGCACCGCCCAACGTTACTTGAAACGCGTCATGAATGAGCTTCAGTACATTGGGATACTGACTATTGAATTTTTTGTCGTAAAAGAAAAATTGGTGGCCAACGAAATGGCGCCTCGCGTGCACAACTCTGGGCACTGGACTATCGAGGGGTGCGTGACCAGTCAGTTTGAGAATCATCTGCGTGCGATTTGCGATATGCCCCTTGGAAGCACCCGCGCATTGGGACACGCCGCAATGATCAATTTTTTAGGAACGATGCCGGACCGTGAGCGCTTATTGTCCATCGAAGGATTGGCCTTCCACGACTACGGCAAAGAGCCGCGTCCGGGCCGCAAATTGGGTCATTGCACCATCCTCAAGGCTCGGCCCACCGAGCGCAACCGGGCGCTGGCAGATGCATTAAAATGGATCGAATGGGCTTAAACTGGCTAATTTTCAGGTGCAATCATTAGACCTCCAGGCGAGATGTATTTAGACCTATTCAAACTTCACGAATTGCCGTTCCGGTTGAGTCCGGACCCGCAATTCTTGTACCTGAGCAAGCAACATGCGCGCGCCAAAGCGTACATGGAATCGACCATTTGGTTTACCGATGGCTTTGTCGTCATCACGGGCGATATCGGTGCCGGCAAGACCACCCTGATTGAAACGTTCCTGCGTGAGCTGCAACACGACGTGGTCGTGGCGCAGATCAATCAAACACAGTTGTCGGCAACCGGTTTTTTACAATCGGTGCTCGTTCAGTTCGGGTTTTCGCCTTTCGGCATGAAAAAGCCCGAGGTTCTCGCAACGTTGAATCAGTTTTTGGTGGAGCAGCACGGCAACGGCCGCAAAGTGTTGCTGATTATCGACGAGGCGCAGAATTTGAGTAACAAAGTGCTCGAAGAAGTGCGCATGTTGTCGGGTGTCGAGACGACCAAGGAAAAAGTGCTGCGCATCATTCTCGCCGGGCAGCCTGAGTTGAATGAAAAGCTCAACTCACCGAATCTTATCCAGCTCACGCAGCGGGTGCGTTTGCGCTTTCACTTGACTGCCCTCAACAAGGCGGAAACCGCCGCCTATATCGATCATCGGCTCGAAGTTGCCGGTTCTCAAGGGCGGAAGATATTTGCCGAGGACATGTACGCGACCATCTACAAATACACCGGCGGCGTGCCTCGGCTCATCAATACACTGTGCGATACCTGCCTGATGGCCGCCTATGGCAAAGACCAGGATACGGTCAGCATGGCCGACCTCGACGCCGCCATCGAGGAGCTGCAGTGGGTCGAATTCGCATCCGGCACCAATCAGATGAGGATACTCGAGGAACACAGCCTGCCATCGCACATCGATACCGGCCAACCATCGCAAAGCGATACCGGCCAAGTGGTGGGACGGATTCTGCTCGCCTGCGAAGGCAAGACGATGGAAGAGCGTCAGCTAAAGCCTGGACGTCTTGTCATCGGCCGCACACCCGACAATGATATTCAGATCGACAGCAAGTTCATCAGTCGGCACCACTGTCAGATCATCACGCAGTTCGATTCCTGTCTGATCGAAGATCTCAACAGTACCAATGGCATTTCTGTTCAATCGAAGCGGGTGCGACGGCATAACTTGAACGACGGCGACGTGGTGCAGGTGGGCCAACATGAGATCATGTATATCGATGAGCGCTCGCCGCGCGTCAGAAACTCTCCCGAGCCCATCGACCCCGCGGTTGCAACCGCGGTGCTCGGAGGGAATGCAAAGGAGTCCTGATTTAGGAGTCCTGCTGAAAGCCGGTACGGGTTATGTTCAGCTCGGGCGGCCGCTCGATGGTGACGCCAGAATACTTACGGCTCAGCTCACGTTCATCTTTGCGCCGCAAAAATACCGTGAGCGCCGCGGTCTCGGCCAGCAGGCCGATTAAAAAAGCGGCCTTGCCGCCAAGCCCTGACGGATCTAAGTAAGAAAGAAATATCGCAAAGCCGCCGATCAACATATAGATGATGGGCAAGCTTGCATACACAGGTCGAGCCAAGCGCATGGTATCCCTCCACGCGCGATACTAATGCGGATACTTCCGGCCCGGTAGACGCATTTAACTTAAATCGGCCTAGTCCTTCAAGCCTACAGTATTCACTGTATGTCCAACGAAATGTTTAGTCCTTTCCGACCACCATCTCGGCAAGTCGGGACAACCACGAGTGGCCCCACCCTTCGACTTTCAATCGATCGCCCTTGGGCTTCGATGTGCGCTTGGCTTCGGATAAGAGCTCCTTCGGAATCCGGAAGGTGCCAGTCATCGTATTGTCGCTCATGAAAACTCCGTCGTGTGATAACGAAGCGCAGACTAACGATCCTAAGTGCCGCCGAATGCGACGTGGCGCACGCCCCGCTCGACTGACTCGTCCACTCGTTTGAAGGCGTCGGCGTGCGGCGACGCAAACGCCCGTGCCCGCCTCGTTATGTTGCGGCGCCGTGCGTTATGTCTGAAGCGCAGATCTAGTGGGCAGTTCCATGCAGCCGCGCCGCTTCAAATTCATCGCCCGGCAACCAGTTCACTGTGGCTCTGGAAAGCATGGCTTGCCAACCCAAGGCAAAACCAAACTTCGCGACCGCCGCATCGCTGGTGAAATCCATATCCGGCGTGAATTCATCGCTGGGCCGGTGGTAATGCTTGGCCGTATATTCCTCGTGCTGCGCTTTTCCCCATTCAGGCGGATGCCCCGCGAACTTGATACCGGTATTGATCGAAAATGCAGGAATGCCCGCTCGTGCCATGCTGAAATGGTCTGACCGATAGTAGTGGCCGGCACCCGGCTCGGCGTCCGCTTGAATCTCGAACCCAAATGCGGCAGCCGTCTTCTCGACGGTGGGATAAAACGAGGTCCTTTCAGCTCCCGTCACATTGATCGATTGCGGCATGCCGGTCGGCAGAATAGCGTCATAGTTCAAGTTCAAGGCAATCTTGGACGCGGGAATGGGCAGGTGCTTGCCGAGGTAGTTCGATCCCAGCAAACCTTTTTCCTCAGCCGTAACCGCGGCAAACAATACCGGAGAGGGCGGGCGGACAGCGGATGCGCTGAAGGCATGCGCCAATTCCAGCAGGATGCCGCAGCCGGTGCCGTTGTCGACGGCACCGTTGTAGATATTGTCGCCGCTTAAGGCCGGATCGATGCCCAAGTGATCGTAGTGCGCCGAGTACACCACGGCCTGCCCGCCTGGCGCCGGCAACAGTCCCAGCACGTTGTAGGAGTCGAACTTGCGCACCTTGCTGACGATGTGCGCTTTGAAGCGCATGGGAATTTCTCGCGCCTGAAATTGCCGGGTTCCGGCCGCCGACATCATCTCGTCCAAGTTCAGATTCGATGCGCTGAATAGCTTGCGCGCCACGTCCAGCTGAATCCATGCTGCGGCCTTGAGCTTAGGTTCAAGATCATTGCCTAGATAAACTTGTTCAGCGCTCCAGGAGTTACGCACCACATCCCAGCCGTAGCTCGCGAGATCAGTGCGGTGAATGATCAAGGCGCCAACCGCACCTTTGCGCGCTGCCTCCTCGAACTTATACGTCCAACGGCCATAATAAGTCAGGGCTTCGGCGTTGAAGAAATGCGCATCGGTTGAGGGCGGTTCGTTGACGATGACGAGCACGACCTTGCCCTTGACGTCCACACCTTTGAAATCATTCCATTGGTACTCGGGCGCCTCAATACCATAGCCAACGAAGACCATGGGCGCCTCGATATCCACGGTATCGGTCTGCGACTCATTGCCGACCACATAGTCCTCGGCCAACTTCAACTCGATCGCACTGCCCTGCAGAGGCTGCAACGAAGCCGAGGTCGCGGGCAAAGTTTTAACTCCGACGAATTCTACTTTTTGCAGAAAGCCGCCGTTGTCACCTGCCGGCTTCAGCCCGTACAGAGCGAATTGAGCAGCGATGTAATTGGCGGCAACGTCGCCGCCGCGGGTGCCGGGACCGCGCCCCTCGAGCAAATCATTGGCCAGGAATCGAACGTGCTCGCCGATGCGGCGCGCCTCGATTCCCTGCATGGAAACAGCTGCATTGCCTGGAAGGCCCAGTTGCGCAGCTGCATCCGCTGCAAGGCTCACTCCTGCACCTAAGCCCGCGCTCAAGCCAAGAATCAGGATCGCCGGTAGGTTGTGTGTCATGTCATCTCCTCGTGCGAGATCATGTCACAATTTACGCAATGCTCGCTGAAGAGGCGCGGGTAAGCCGCCCTTGCCGTGAACGCCTCACCCGCGCCGCGGCTGACATCCTGTCATCCGAAAGTTCGGGAACCCTCCCTGGAAATGCCGCGCGAGTATCTTTCCATGCAGCGAAAATCGGCAACACCGGATTACTGCGCGCAATTATGCAGATATGCGCTCTCGTTCTCAGCCCGTGCCGCCCACCGTCAATGCGTCGATGCGCAGCGTCGGTTGACCCACTCCGACCGGCACCGATTGACCTTCCTTGCCGCACGTCCCGACGCCGGTGTCGAGCTTCAAATCGTTGCCAACCATGCTCACTCGAGTCAACACATCGGGTCCATTGCCGATTAACGTCGCACCCTTCACGGGAGCGGTAACCTTGCCATTCTCGATCAAGTACGCTTCGCTCGCCGAGAACACGAATTTACCGGAAGTAATGTCGACTTGACCGCCGCCGAAATTCACCGCGTACAAGCCCTTCTCCACCGATGCGATGATTTCTTCCGGAGCACGCGAGCCTGCACGCATGTAGGTGTTGGTCATGCGCGGCAATGTCATGTGTGCGAACGACTCGCGCCGCCCATTGCCGGTTGGTGCCATGCCCATCAGCTTTGCATTCATCTTGTCTTGGATATAGCCACGCAGAATGCCGTTCTCGATCAGCGTCGTACACTGCGTTGGGGTTCCTTCATCATCGACATTCAAAGAGCCCCGCCGCCGATCGAGCGTCCCGTCATCGACCACGGTCACATCGTCCGCGGCTACTTTTTGCCCGATGCGATTGGAGAATGCAGAGGTGCCCTTGCGATTGAAATCGCCTTCTAATCCATGGCCGATCGCTTCATGCAGCAAAATGCCGGGCCAGCCCGGCCCCAGCACCACGGTCATGGAGCCGGCAGGGGCTGCGATCGCGTCAAGATTGACGAGGGCTTGACGCACTGCCTCGCGCCCATGTTCGAAGGGCATGTCCCCGCACAGTAGCTCGTCGAGTCCGAAACGGCCGCCTCCGCCGCTATAGCCTTGCTCGCGCCGGCCGTTCTGTTCAACGATGACAGACACGTTGACCCGCACCAGCGGGCGCACGTCCGCCGCCAGCGTACCGTCACTGGAGGCGATCAGCACGACCTCATGAACCGCTGCCAATGAAGCCATCACCTGCTTGACTCTGGGGTCCAGGCTGCGCGTGGCGGCATCGATTCGCATCAACCAAGCCACTTTGTCCTCATCCTTGACGGCGTCCAATGGATCGATCGGCATGTAAAGCCGATGCGACACCGCACGCTGCCAAGTCTTGATCGCATTCTTTCCTCCGCTGCGGGCGATAGCCCGCGCCGCATCGGAAGCCTCGAGCAAGGCCGGCAACAGCACCTCGTCCGTGTAGGCAAAACCGGTTTTCTCGCCGCTAATGGCGCGTACGCCAACGCCTTGTTCGATACTGTGTGAGCCTTCCTTGACGATTCCATCCTCGAGCGACCAGGATTCCTCGCGCGAAAGCTCGAAATACAGGTCCGCGTAGTCGACTCCACGGCTCATGAGGGTGTCGAGCACCTGGCTCAGGCGCCGCTCGTCCAGCCCCGAAGGTGCCAGGATCATCTTCTCGGCGACGGCGAAGGTCGGCACAACCAATTCAGCGCTACGCGCGTTCATGCCGGAACCGCCGGGACGGCCAACCCGGCGCGGCTAGTCCGAGCTGGCGGTTATCCAGTGCTGGAAAACGAGCCCGTGATTCGGCTTGGCTCGCAAGATCAATCTCTGCTGTAATCACTCCGGTACCCCTTGCCAAGCGCGACAACACCTGACCCCAATAGTCCACGATAAGCGAATCGCCGTATGTTTCGCGGCCGCTCGTATGTAGTCCCGACTGTGCCGGCGCAACCACATAACATAAATTCTCGATGGCACGCGCGCGCAGCAAAGTCTCCCAATGCGCACGGCCGGTCGGCACGGTGAAGGCCGCAGGCATCGCAAGCCACTCTGCTCCTTGCAAAACCAGCTCCCGGTACAACTCCGGGAATCGCATGTCATAGCATACCGAGAGCCCGAGCTTGCCGACGGGCGTGTCGGCGATGACGGGAACGCGGCCGGGCAGCACATGATTGGACTCACGGTACTGCTCGTTGCGTCCCGGAATGGTGACGTCGAACAGATGAATCTTATCGTACCGTGCCACCCGCCTTCCGTCCGAATCGATCAGCAGCGAGGTGTTCGCCACCCGATTTGCTTCGTTGGTTTTGACGACGATGGTGCCGCCCAGAATCCACATCTTGAGCTTGCGCGCGGTCTCGCTCAGGAAGCGCTGCACGGGGCCCTCCCCATAAGGCTCCGCCACCTGCAATTTGTCCGAGTCCTTAAGGCCAATGAAGGAAAAATTCTCCGGCAGGCACGCGACGAGCGCCCCGGCTTCCTTCGCTTCGGTCAATAGCGATTCCGCCGCAGCGAGATTCTCGGCCACCACGTGGCTCGAGGTCATTTGTATTGCGGCTACTTTGCCCATTTATTTCGGTGCCTCTGCGGTCGCCGGGGCGGCGTCCGCGCTCTTAATGCGTTCGACTGTCGGATTATCCCAACTGCCGGTAATGCGATAATACCCTCGCGCCAGCCCCTTCAGCGGCTGTTTGAACACCTGGGTAAACAACAGCACTGCTGCTCCCACCACGGGACCGCCAACCAAGGCGCTTGCAACCGGGATAGACAGGGAATTGCCGACGTTGCCCGTCACCACTGCAGTTTGGTCATAATCCCTGTTTTTCAAGCCGATCCGACCGATAAGGCCGATTTCGGCCGCCGGGCCCTTCAAAAGCACGTTTTCGGTGTATGCATTGCCGTCGCGCAGATCAAAATCGCCATGGACGCTGTCGAAGGCCAGGCCCTTATCCGTCAAGTCGCTGAAATCCAACGCCAGCCGGCGAGGCAATGCAGCAATGCTCGACAGCCCGAGCACCCTTCCTGCGCCGGGTTTGATACCCGTCACCTGGCCCTTTTCCAACGACAGCTGCAAATGACCCATCGCTTGCGCCAGCGCAGCTGCGGTCGGTGCCCCTTCCCAGGCCAGATCAAATTCCATCTTCCCTGCTTTGGCTTGCATTACATCTGCGTAACCCAGCTCCTTCAGGGTGTTCTGCACATCGGTACTGACTAAAGCGCCTTTAAGCCGGCTGACGCCGGCATCCTTGGCCCGCCATTCGCCTCGGGCGCTCAAGTTGTAGCTCAAACCCGTTATGCTTAAATGTCGAAGCCCGACGCCGAATTCTTCTTTAGCGAGTTCCGCGGACACCTCGCTAAACTGGCGTTCGCCGAAGAGCACTTCCATCGCGTGGAAATTGACGGCAGGAATCCCGCGGGGATCCGTATCGAGAGCCATTCCCACCGCGGAATCGCCGGTTGGATCCGAATCTTGCGCAAGCGCTACATGCAGACGGTCGAACTGCAAATTCCACGGGTCGGTTGAACTCGCGGTGCTCGGAACTGTGAGGGCACCGATCACGTTGGGCCCGCCGACATTGACGTGCCAGGTTCGCTCTGTGACGGCTAGATCCAGAGAAACATCCCGAAATGCCAGTCCCAAATAATCCAATTCCGTCACATGCAGGCTTGCGTCGCGCATGTAGTAAGACAGCGGCTTGGCGCTTTTGTCGGGCGCGCTCAGGCGCAACCACCCCCCCAGATCCAAGCGATCGATGGACCCGCCCACCGTGAGGATTTGAGACCCGACTGGGTTGGGCTCCGCAGCACCGAAGTTTATCGAGGCATGCGCCAAATGCATGCCGTTGGCATCCGATTCCAGGACGTACGAACCACTCACCACGGATCCGAACGCGAAGCTTCCCTTGGGGCCGCCGGCCGCCGGCCACTGGACGTCGAACCAAGAGGGCAGCGGCGTCGCGCCCGGCTTATCCAACGGCGCCGGCAGATTCAGCTCGAGTCCGACCAGCGTGCTGCTGATGCGCAGCGAGCGCTCTCGCGCCGGCTCGGGCGCAATTTTCAAAACGGCACGCCAGTCGGTTTGACCGTTCAAGGATATCGAGGCGGGAGCCGACAGCGCCGCTCGCAGCGCATCGGCACTCGTGGTGCCGCGGAATTCCAATTGCGTTCGCGTGACCGGCCTGTTGCGCGCAGTCCGTGCCTGTATCTGAAATCCGCCGCCCAACATCTGGCCGTGCAGGTCGGCGCGCGCGACTTGTCCCCCATCAATGTCGAAATCTCCGGCCAAATCGGTCGCGATCACCGCGAATCCAGGCTTCGTGAGGGTGGCTCCGTTGAGGCGTCCATGCACCAACGCTTGCCGATGGTCGAAATTCTTGAACGGCAAATAAAGATCAACCGAGGCCTGCAGCGGCCCGCGCGCCTCCACGGCTGAGAATGCGTGATCGGAGAGTTCCTCGAGCGGAGTGGCGCGCAGGTAAGACAGCGCGCTGGAAGCGTCGCCGCGCGCCAAGACGTGAATTCTCAACTCGCCGTTGCTGAAGTCAGGGAAGTGCGCATCTGCCGATTCCAACGCCAATTCACTGACGTGCGCTTGGGATAAGTGCGCGCTCATTCCTTGATTGCGAAATTCAGCGGTTGCATTGACATTCTCTGCCGGAGGCCAGCCTTCGCTATAGTCCAGCGTCATTCCCTCTATGCTACAGCGCGCCAAAAATATGCCGCCTCCCTCGCGAAACGGAAAAGCTTTCACCGGGCCTTGGAAAATAGCGGTGGCTCGCAGGCGCCCTCCCAAGAACGCGCGATTGAGCCACGTCAGCGCACCGGCCCCGATCAAGCCGTTCGGCAAATAATTCCGGGCGTTGACGACATTGCCATTTTCGATGGTGCTGACGAGTGTCAACACGGGCGAAGCACCGTCGGATGGTTGATGCCAAGCCAGTTGCGCACGTAGGTCGCCGTCATGAGTCTTGATCTCCCAGTTTGGAGATGCGATCAGAAGCTCCTGCGGCGTTCTGCTCCAGTACAAATCCGCCTTCAACTGCTCCAATTCGACCGGCCGCGGAAACTGGGCGGGCCAATGAAACACCCCTATTGCGGTATCGATAGCGACGTGACCGCCGTGCTCATTGCCGAGAATCGACCCGGCGATGCCGCGAAGCCCCGGTCGGCCGCCCAACGCGGCGAACCCCGCATGCCGAAATTTCGCCTGCACTTGCATACGCCACGGTTCACCCACCTGATCTCGTTCGAAGGCGAGCGCGGTGTCAGTCCATTCGCCGCTCGGCGCAATCTCCCGCAACCGGTTCCTCAGCTCTTTCTGCGGTAATAGCCCGGTGAGGGGCATCAGAGATTCGACACGCAAATAACTGGCCCGGGCGCGGACGCTTAGCAAGCCGCTTGCGGTTTCCTGCCAGCTGACATCGAACGCAGATTCCGGATCGCGGCCGACACGGACGCGCTTGCCGCTTAAGGTCCAGCGATCGGCCGTGTGCAGCAGCGTCAGCGCACCGCTCATCTGATCGAACTTGGCCGTCGGACCTTGCGGCAGACGCGTGACGACGTTTCGAGCGCTAAAATCCGCGTCGGCTCGGGATAGATCCGAACCTGAGCCTTGCGCAGCCAATTCGAAAGACCCGGTGCCCGAATCTAGATTCGATAGATACTCCGGCAACAATTGATGCCACCCGGGAAACGAGATATCGCCTACATGCCCCAGCGCGTCCCACGTCAGCGTCCGAAGATCTCCGCCGCCATGCGCGTGGCCTGTAAAGGCCACGGTTCCACCCAGCGATGCCGGCAGACGCGCACTGAATTTCAGCGCAAAATCGTGGGCGTTGCGGCGTGCGTCAAGCCCCACATCCTGCACAATGAGCTGCGGCAACGCCCCGCTCCAGTTCTGCACCGTCACCACTGCGTGCCGAATCACCACTCGCCCCGCCGGCAAATCATCCAGTTTGAGCGTACCGAGCACGGAAGTTTCGCCGCTCGATTCGATTTCGGAAGCCACGGCGAAGCGCGACGGACCTAAGCGCACCACGGCGATATTGGGCGACTCGAGCTCGATGCGGCCGGCGAGCAGCTTGCCGCTGCGAATCAATTGCCAGATATCCGCTGCAACCCGGCCACCGGCCGCGCGTACCAGCACGCGTTGGTCGTCCTTGGAGCGCAATTCCAGCTGATCGAAATACAGTTCCGGACCGTACCAGCGAAACGCCGGTGACACACGCGCGAAGCGGATGTGATATCCGGTTTGCGCGTGCACCCAGCCTTTGATCTCTGCCTGATATTGAGGTGCGCGATCCAGCGCCAGCTTGAGAGCGAGCATCAGCACGAGCACGAGAAGCACCGCTACAGCGCAACAAACGCCAAGGATTCTGCCGATCTTGAGGATAGTCATTTACATCAGCACGACGTCGTATTGATCGACGGTGTAAAGCGCTTCGGTCTGCAAGCGAATCGGTTTGCCGATAACCAGTTCCAGCTCTCCCAAGTCGGACGATTCCTCATCGAGAAGCCGCTCGATGACGTCCTGATGTGCCAGCACCATCAGTTGCTGGCACTCGAACTGACGGGCTTGGCGCACAATCTCTCGAAATACCTCGTAGCAAACCGTTTCCGCCGTTTTTACAAATCCCCTGCCCTCACATGTAGGACATGAATGGCACAAGAGGTGTTCCAGGCTCTCGCGCGTACGTTTGCGCGTCATTTCCACCAAACCCAGCGGCGACACCGAGGAGATATTGGTCTTGACGTAATCCTCCTTCAACGCGCGATCCAACGCTTGGATGACTTGCCGACGGTGCTCGGCCTCCGCCATATCGATGAAATCAATGATGACGATTCCGCCCAGGTTGCGCAGGCGCAGTTGCCGTGCGATGGTCACCGCGGCCTCCAAATTGGTGCGGAATATGGTCTCCTCCAGATTTCTGTGACCGACGAATGCACCGGTATTCACATCGATGGTCGTCATGGCCTCGGTTTGGTCAATGACCAGATGGCCGCCGGACTTCAATGACACTTTGCGATCCAGGGCTTTCTGAATTTCCTCCTCGACGTGATGCAGCTCGAACAGTGGGCGCGGCTCGCCGTAGAAATCGATGCGCGCAAGCGCCTCGGGCATGAACGCCGCGGCGAATTCCCGCATTTCGCGGTGAGCGCTTGGCTGATCGATGAGAACCTTCTCGACATCCGGACGCATCAAATCCCGCAGCACGCGCAAGTGCAGGGGCAGATCGGCATGCACCAAATTTCCAGGTTGGGTGCGCAAACCTTTCTGACGGATGAGGTCCCACTGCTTGCGCAGATAACTCATGTCCGCGAGCAGCGCTTCGGCGGTGGAATCCTCCGCAGCCGTGCGCACGATGAATCCGGCATTCTCTTGCGGCTCGACGCCGCCCTCAACCGCGCTGCGCAGCCGCTCGCGTTCGATCTCGTCCTCGATCCGTGCCGAAACGCCCACGCCTCGGCCCTTCGGCATATACACGAGGTAGCGGGAGGGCAAGGTAATGTATGTGGTAAGGCGGGCACCCTTGGTTCCCAGCGGATCCTTGACCACTTGGACCAAAATCTCATTCCCCTCGGCGACGAGCGAGCGGATATTTTCAGTATGCGGCGGCTCGATACCGGTGTCGGCATGGCGCGGATCGAAAATATCGGAGGCGTGTAGGAATGCGGTGCGTTCCATGCCTATGTCGATGAATGCCGCTTGCATGCCCGGAAGTACTCGCGACACCCGCCCCTTGTAGATGTTGCTGATCAATCCGCGGCGGCTGGCGCGCTCGAGAAAGACTTCCTGCAGCACGCCGTTTTCGACCACCGCGGCGCGCGCCTCGTGGGCGCCGGCATTGAGCAGGATCTCTTTGCTCATGGCACAGAGATCCTGCTTCGCCAATGGGGAACGCCCGCGGTCCTCAGCAGTTCTGCCGTTTCGAACAACGGCAAGCCCATCACCCCGGAATAACTACCTTTAAGATCCCTGATGAAGATGGCTGCATACCCTTGGATCGCATAAGCGCCGGCTTTGTCCCGCCCTTCTCCGGTTTCCCAGTAAAGAGCGGCTTCGGCGGCATCGATTTCACGAAACGTCACCAAGCTGCGGCTCAGTCTCACTTCGGCGCCGGCAACCGAGCGCAGCGCTACGGAGGTCAGGACCTCATGCGTGCGGCCTGACAATCCGAGCAGCATATTCTCGGCATCGTCCCGGTGCTGCGGTTTTCCGAGAATTCCTCCATCGAGAACCACTGCCGTATCGGCGGCCAGCACCGGTGCAGTCTGAAGGTCTCGGCTATGCCGCCATCCGGCCTCGGCTTTCCCTGCCGCCAGGCGCGAGACGTAGGCCGCGGGAGTCTCGTCCTGCAACGGCGTCTCGTCCAATCCGCTGTTGAGCAGACGAAAGGAAACGCCGATTTGCTGCAATAATTCGCGACGCCGCGGAGAACCTGAGGCGAGGTAGACAAACTCTGGGGACATGGTTCTTAGGATACCGAAGGGCGCAGCCCGGGGTGCGCCGATTGAAAGGCAGGGTCACTTTACGCGCGGTGATAGGGATGCCCGGCAAGGAAACTCATGGCGCGGTAAATCTGCTCTGCAACGATTACCCTGACCAACGCATGCGGTAGCGTCAGCGCCGACAAGGACCAGGTGTGGTCCGCCCGGTCGCGGCATGGGGGCGCGAGGCCGTCAGGTCCGCCAATCAGCAGCGCAAGGGGCTTCGCAGCCGTAAGCCGCTCCGCAAGCCACGCGCTTAGCTGCTCAGTACTCATCGATTTGCCCGCGATCTCGAGCGCCACCACATAATCATTACGGCCGATCGCCGCCAGCATGTCAGCACCCTCTCGCTGCACTGCCCGCTGCGGACTTTCGCCCGCGCTTCGGGTGGCTACTGGAATTTCGTGCAACTCGAGCACTAGGGGCGTCCGCAAGCGCTTTTGATATTCGCGGAATCCGCTGTTGACCCAATCGGGGAGACGGGTGCCGGCAGCAATCAACCGGCATTTCATGCCGGCTTCAGGCCCGCGCGGCGCGCTTGGTCACGGTCATGTCCCACAACTTCTCCAGCCCATAGAACTCACGAACCCGCGGCAACATGACGTGCACGATCATCTCGCTCAAATCGATGAGTACCCAATCACCGTCCTGATCGCCCTCGACACCGTGCGGCCGAAATCCCGCCTCCTTGGCCCTTTCGACCACACGCTGCGCCACTGAACGTACATGCCGGTCCGAGGTTCCGCCGGCAATCACCATATAGTCCGTAATGTCGGTAAGACCGCGCACGTCCAGAAACTTCACTTCGAGCGCCTTCATGTCCGCCAGGGCGTCCATGACGACGGTCTTAAGCAGAGGTTTTACGGTCGCGTTCTTGGCTGGCGCCGCCGTTTTCGGCTTTCGCGCTGTGTTGGATTTGGAAACGGCCTTGCCGTCGTCCGCAGTCTTGGATTTAGAGGTCTTTCGCTTTACTGGCACTACGTTGTCCGGTTCCTATCATAACAATGGGTATCGAGGATGAGTTTACGCACTGGATCGGGCATGAGGAAGCGGGGATCGCGCCCCATCGCGATCAGCTGCCTGACTTCAGTGGAGGATATCTCCAGTTGGGTTACGGCGTGTATGAAAATGCAGCCCGAGCGCGATTCGTGCAGATCGTTGATGCGGCCCGTGCCGCGATCCACGAGAAGCTCTCCCAGCGGCCCCATGCCGGGGGCACGCCAGCCAGGGCGGTGCGCCACCACCAAATGCGCCAATTGCAGCAGCTCTTGCCATTGATGCCATTTTGGTAGGCTCAAGAATGCATCCATTCCGACGATGAGGCAGAGGCTGCGGTCCGGGTACTCGTGGCGAAGTTCTGCCAACGTTTCTACCGAATAGGAGGGCCCCTCCTTGCGAACCTCTCGATCATCGACGACAAATCCGGGTTGATCCGCGGTTGCCAGCTGTACCATTTGCAGCCGCAGTTGTGCATCGGCGATGGGCTGGTCGCGATGGGGAGGATTGCCTGCGGGAAGAAAGCGGATCTCCTTCAAGCGCAATGCCTGCAGCAACTCGAAAGCCGTGCGCAGGTGCGCGTAGTGGATTGGGTCGAAGGTTCCGCCAAAAATGCCCATCGGGGCCCGTGTACCGTTCATCAGCTTACCCTGCCTGATTCGGGACTGGCTTGCAAAGCGCCCGCGAAGGCACCGGTCAGACCGGTTAGAGCGCTCCATGCGTCCCCGGCGGCGAGTCCTTTGATAACGCGGTCCGTGTGACTGGCCTGGATAAGCAATGGCGCCAGCGGCAGCTTCTTGAGCCGGGCTAGCGCACGAGCAGAGGGCGTCGCGGCCAGATTCCAGCCGCTGCCCCGTACGGCCGAGCGTAATCGCTCACGTTCCCGCGCCTGCCACATTCCGCGCAGCTCCCGCACCAATGCCCATAAAATTAACGTCGGTTCCACTCCCTCGCTCTTCAATCCAAGCAGCACGCGCAACGCGCGGGCGGCATCGCCGGCAGCGGCCGCTTCCGCCAGTTGAAACACATCGTAGCGCGCATTGTCCCCGACGGACCGCAATACCAAGTCGGTGTCGATCGATCGGCCATTGGACAGAAGGCTTAGCTTCTCGAGCTCTTGCTGCGCGGCCAGAAGATTGCCCTCAACGCGATCGATGATCAGCTGCGAGGCTTCCGGATCGATTTCTATGTGCAGCGCTTTCGCTCGGCTGCGCAACCATGCCGGCATAGCCGCAGTATCCACGGCCGCAATGGTCACCCAAGTACCGTGCTTCTCGACCGCTTGCACCCAGGGCGCATCGGACGTTTTCTTGTCCAGCTTACCGGTGATCAACAGATAAGTAAGGTCCGGAGCCGACTGCGCGGCGAGATCCGCCAGCAGCGCGGCTCCCTTGTCCGGCTTACCGGTAGGCATGCGCAGTTCGAACAGCCGTTTCT
The DNA here is from genome assembly GCA_036401515.1 of Steroidobacteraceae bacterium. Classification (GTDB taxonomy): domain Bacteria; phylum Pseudomonadota; class Gammaproteobacteria; order Steroidobacterales; family Steroidobacteraceae; genus Bog-1198. Next base: position 17,720 of record DASWUU010000091.1, on the reverse strand, counting down.
GCGCGAACAGGGACAACGATTGGGTCGCCAGCCGCAGCTCATCCCAAGCAAATGTCCGATCGATGAAAAACACCTGCCGATCCGCATACCCTGCGGCGCGTGCCGAGGCGCGAACGGCATCCGCAGCTTCGCCCACCAATAGGGGCTCGTCACCGGAAACCAAATAGAACCCGTTCAATCCTCTCGCGAGGGCGACCCCTAATTGTTCAGCGCGTAAACGCAAAGTTCACGCGGGCGGCTGCGTATTCGCGCTCCATGCGCGCGACCAAGGCGTCAACAGCTTCGATGTCATGGATGCCGCTAACGCTTTGGCCGGCGCTCCAAATGTCGCGCCAGGCTTTTGCCGCGGAGTTGCCGCCGGTACCGAAATTCATTTTTGCTTTGTCCGCCTCGGGAAGATGTTCCGGATCAAGTCCCGCCTGCGAAACACTGCCCCGCAGATAATTGCCGTTCACCCCGCTGAACAGCGATGTGTAAATGATATCCTCGGCGCGGCTGTCGACGAGCATTTGTTTGTATGCGGCGGACGCGTTGCCTTCCTCGGTGGCGATGAAACGCGTTCCCAGATAAGCAAGATCCGCCCCCAAGGCGCGCGCCGCAAGAACATCGGCACCGCTGCTCATGGCGCCAGAAAGAATGATTGTTCCTGGATACACATCGCGGATTTGTTTGACCAATGCAAAGGGGCTCAACAGGCCGGCATGGCCGCCGGCGCCCGCGCACACTGCAATGATACCGTCCACGCCTTGGGCGGCGGCCTTTTCGGCATGGCGCAGATTAATCACATCATGAAATACGATCCCACCGTAACCGTGGACGGCCGACACCACCTCGGCCGGCGGCCGCAGGCTGGTGATGATGATCGGAACTTTATGTTTTACACACAGCGCCACGTCCTCTTCCAACCGATTGTTGCTGCTATGCACGATCTGATTCACCGCAAAAGGCGCAACCTTCGCCTGCGGATTCGCGCCCTGAAAAGCGGCAAGTTCCTCGGTGATCTGCGCAAGCCACTCATCCAATTGCGAGACGGTGCGCGCATTGAGTGCCGGAAAGGCACCCACGATGCCGGCTTTGCATTGCGCAAGCACTAAGCGCGGAGTGGAAACGATAAACATGGGCGCGCCGATAATCGGCAGTCGAAGGCGATCGCGCAGGATCTCAGGAATGGGCATCGATCAGGACCGGCAATTAGGGACTCCCGTTGGCGAGTCTGGCATTATGGCGCACTCCGGCGATCTTACGCACGGCAAAGGAAGTAAAGTGAAACAAATCCCCTTCATTCTCGCCCTGTTGGCCGCAACCGCATCACCGTTCCCCGTGCTCGCGGATCAGCCGCCGATCATCGACCGGAATTTATTTTACGGCGAGGTCGCCATCGCCGGTGCGCAGATTTCGCCCGACGGGCAATACCTGTCATTTTTAAAGCCGTACAAGGGCACGCGTAATATTTGGGTCAAGGGGGCCGATGAGCCTTTCAGTGCCGCCCGTCCGGTCAGTGCCGAGGCGACACGTCCCATTCGCAGCTATTTCTGGAGCCACGACTCCAAATATATTCTGTACGTGCAGGACGCAGGGGGTGATGAGAATTTCAACGTCTACGCGATCGACCCGAAGTTGCCGGCAGATGCCAAGAGCGGCGTTCCGCCAACGCGCGCGCTCACGAATTTAAAAGGAGTGCGCACGGAAATCTTCGCGGTGCCCAAGGCCAAGCCCGACATTTTGTACATTGGCCTCAATGATAGGGATCCTAAGTGGCATGATCTTTATGAACTCAGCATCTCCACCGGCGAGAAGAAGCTGCTGCGCAAAAACACCGAAGAGATCGCCGCATGGCAGTTTGACGACTCGGGCACCTTGCGGCTCGCGGTGCGCACCACCAAGGCCGGAGATACCGAGCTGTTGCGGGTCGACGCCGACGGCTTCAAGCAACTCTACAGCTGCAGCGTGCTGGAAAACTGCGGTGCATTCGATTTCGATACGAGCGGCAAGAAGGTCTATCTTGCCACCAACAAAGGCGACCTGAATTTCATCGAACTTGAAACAATGGACTTGGGCACCGGCGCCGTTGCCAAGCTGGAAAGTGATCCTGAAAAGCGCGTGGACTTGAACAACATTGAAATCTCGAAAATGGACCACCGCATTTTATTCACTGAGTACGAAGACGACAGTTTCCGCCGCTATTTCAAGGACCGCGACTTCAAAAACGATTTCCATTGGCTGCAATCGAGACTGCCGGGTCTCGACATCCATTTTGGCGCACGATCGAGCGACGAAAACACCTGGATCGTGAGCGGCTACAGCGATACGGAACCTGGCGTGGTGTATGTTTGGAACCGGCGCGGAAAAAACTTAAGCGAGCAGTATCGCGTGCGCGAGGAGATTCCCCGCGACGCACTGGCACCGCGCAAGCCGTTTCACTACAAGTCTTCCGACGGGCTCGATATTCCCGCCTACCTAACCCTACCGAAAGGATTGGCCGCCAAGAATTTGCCGCTCGTGGTGTTTCCGCATGGCGGACCCTGGGGGCGCGACTCCTACGGCTACGACACTAATGCCCAGTTTCTGGCGAACCGCGGCTATGCGGTCTTGCAGCCTAACTTTAGAGCATCCACCGGCTACGGAAAGAAATTTCTAAACGCCGGCAACGGCGAATGGGGCCGAAAAATGCAGGACGACATCACCTGGGGCGTGAAGGCGCTGATCGCCTCGGGGATGGTTGATCCTAAACGAGTCGGCATTGAGGGCGGCTCTTATGGGGGCTACGCCACGCTTGCCGGCGTGGCCTTCACACCGACCGTGTACGCCGCGGCTGTTGCGTATGTGGCGCCGTCCAATCTGATCACTTTACTCGATGCGATTCCGCCCTATTGGGAAGCGGGCCGCAAGCAGATGTACACCCGGATGGGCGACCCCACGACGGCGCAAGGGAAGGCATTGCTGATTGCCGAATCGCCCCTGACGCAGGCGAAGGCCATCGTCACGCCGCTGCTTGTCGTGCAGGGCAAGAATGATCCGCGCGTCAATGTGCGCGAGAGCGATCAAATCGTCGCGGCCGTGCGCGACAACGGCAAGCCGGTCAAATACCTCGTGGCACCCGATGAGGGCCACGGCTTTGCCCGGCCGATCAACACGCTGGCATACGTAACGGCATCGGAGGATTTCTTCGCGCAGTACTTGGGCGGCCGCAGCCAAAAGGACGTCCCCGCCGATGTCGCCGCCAAGCTCAAGGAAATCACGGTCGATCCGAAGATGGTGAGCGGCGCCGTGACCTTGAAGGGTGCGTTGGCGCCGCGCGCGGGGGCACCCGGTGCGACGGCACCCGGTGCGACGGCACCCGGTGCGAACAGGTAACTTAAGGACGTCGGCCGATTTTGGCGACCGGTATACGGATGTCGGCGGAGGCGGTTTGCGGCGGGTTTGCAGCGTCGCCGCAATTGTCGCAGCCGCCGCAGGCACCTTGAACCTTGCCTGCGGCAGTGCTCCGGCCCACGAGCGTGAGAATGCGCTTGCGCAAATTTCGCGGCCCGAGCTTGTAGAGCGCGTAGCCCACGCTCGCAAGGAGCAAGACGCCCACCAGAAAATTATCGAGCAGGGTGTTCATTGCTCCACCATCAGGCGAGCGCCGTCGCGATGCGAAACGTAACCCATGACCCGAGGTAGGCCAGCCCGAACATATACGCGGCCATGAGAATCGGATAGCGCCAGGAGTTAGTCTCGCGTTTAACGGTCGCCAATGTCGAGAGGCACTGCGGAGCAAATACGTACCAGGCTAGCAACGAGAGCGCTGTGGGCAGGCTCCATGATTGTGCAATCAGCGGGGTCAGCGCGCTGCTCACATTGTCTCCCGTGGCGGATAAGGCGTACACCGTGCCCAATGCTCCGACGGCCACTTCGCGCGCAGCGAGACCCGGCACCAACGCGATGGATATCTGCCAGTTGAAGCCGATGGGCTTGAATAACACCGCGAGCCATGCACCCAAATGGCCTGCAATACTGTATTGGATGGCCGGGCCGGTCGCGCCGGGCGGCGGGGCAGGAAATGAACTCAAAGCCCAAAGAATAACCATCAGCGCAAGAATGATGGTGCCGACCCGGCTCATGAAAATCTCGACCCGCTGCCACAAGCCAATGCCCAAATTGCGCAAGTTTGGCCAGTGATAGGCCGGCAACTCGAGCATCAACGCTTGGAATCCGCCGCTTTTCCCGCTCAGCTTGAGCACGAATGCCACGGCCATCGCGCTGGCGACCCCAATGATATACAGCGCGAACAACACTATCCCCTGCAGTTCAAGTCCGCCCCAAACGGTGCGTCGCGGAATAAAGGCGCCAATGATGAGCGCGTACACCGGCAAGCGTGCTGAGCAGGTCATGAGCGGCGCAATCATGATCGTTGCGAGACGATCGCGCGGGTTCTGGATGGTGCGCGTTGCCATGATGCCGGGGATTGCACAGGCGAAGCTCGACAACAGCGGGATGAATGCGCGCCCGGAGAGACCCACGCTGCCCATGATGCGATCGAGCAGGAAAGCCGCTCGCGGCAGATAACCCGAATCCTCGAGAATCAATATGAAAAAGAACAGGATGATGATTTGCGGCAAGAACACGAGCACGCTGCCGATGCCGGCCAGCATGCCGTCGATCAGCAAACCTTTGAGCAGGCTCGGTGGCATCGCCGCGCCCAGCCACTCGCCGATGCTCGCGACACCATCTTTGATCGCATCCATGGGCACCTGGGCCCAAGCGAATACGGCTTGGAATACCAGGAACAAAATCAGCGCCAGAATCGCGGGTCCGAGCAGCGGGTGCAACATCAGCGCATCGATACGATCGCTGAAGGTAACGCCATCGAGCCGATCGCCGCCCACCAAACCCAATATGCGGCGCACTTCTGCTTGATCTTGTTCAATGTCCGCTCGGCTTAAGGGTTGCCAGGAACTCGTCAGCATACGGCGTTCCGGCATCGGCGTCGCATCGAACACCTTGATCAACTCCCGTACGCCGCTGGTTTTTACCCCGACCGTCTCGACCACCGGCACCCCCAATTCGACCGCCAAGCGGTCTGCATCGATGACCATGCCCTTGCGGCGCGCGATGTCAGTCATGTTGAGTGCCACGACCATGGGCAACCCCAGGCGCTTCAGACTCAAGACCAATCTTAAGTTTTGGCGAAGATTGGTCGCATCGGTGACGCAAACGACGAAATCAGGAGCGGTCTCGCCGGCGCGCCGGCCCAGCAGAACGTCTGCGGTTACCTGTTCGTCGGGCGTAAGGGGGTCCAGGCTATAGGCACCCGGGAGATCCAGGATGCGGATACGCAGACCAGAGGGAGTCAATAGCGAGCCCTCCTTGCGCTCTACGGTGACGCCCGCGTAATTGGCAACCTTCTGACGGCTGCCGGTCAGAATATTGAAAAGGGCAGTCTTGCCGCAGTTGGGGTTGCCCACCAACGCGATCAGAGGAATGGGAGCGCTTCGCGCGACGTCCATGGCGCCTATCGAAGCTGCGGCTGCTCCGGACACACGCGAATGCAGGCGGCTTCGAACAGCCGCAGCGCGAAGGTACCGGTGCCAATGCGCACGGCAATCGGCGCCCTGGCCAACAAGCCGCGAGCGACGATACGCACGGCTTCACCCGGCAGAAATCCGAGCTCGGCCAAGCGCCGCCCTACCCCAACCGAGGCCTCCGAGCCGGCGCCCGAGACGGAAACGACCCGTGCAGAGGCACCTGACGGCAGTTCCACAAGCGGAATCTCGGCACTTGCCGGCGGGACTGGGTTTGGCAAAGTCACTAGCATGAACGCGATTCTACATGAGAATCGTTCCCATTACCATTACTGGATCACACTCCTCAATAAGCCGCGGCGTTCCTGATAGGCTTAGCCTCCCAGATCAACCCGAGGCGTATGAAATGCCTACGCTTTTTGAGAAAATCATCGCCGGCGACTTGCCCGCGACGGTCCTCTACCGCGACCCTCGCGTCATTGCGTTCTTGGACATTCGCCCTGCAGCTCCGGTACATATACTCATCGTGCCGACGAAGCCGATTCCGACGGCAAATGATATTGCCGACGAGGATGAGTCTTTGATCGGTCACATGTTTATCGTTGCGCGGGATCTGGCGCGGCAGCAAGGGATTGCCGAAAGCGGCTATCGGCTGATCATTAATTGCAATGCGCATGGCGGCCAGGAGGTGTATCACTTACATGTGCATCTCTTGGGCGGGCGGCCCCTCGGGCCCATGGCGGCGCGGGCCTAGCGAATAGAAAGAGGATATTTGATGAACAAGAAAAAGGCTGCACAAGCCAAATCGAGCTCTGCTTCGCGGCGCGCTCTCAAAAAACCATCGGTCAGTGCAGCGAAGTCCACCCGAGGAGTTAAAGCTCGGGAAATTTCGCGTCCAAGTCCTCGCATCATCCCGCGCCGAGAACTCTACCCTGCGCTTGAACCCTACAAGCACGGCTATTTACGCGTCTCGGACGTTCATGAAATCTACTATGAGGAGAGCGGCAATCCCGCCGGAAAACCTGCAGTCTTCTTGCACGGCGGTCCCGGCGCCGGTTCTGACAAGCGCGCCCGACAATTCTTTGATCCGCAGCATTATCGCATCGTGGTGTTCGACCAGCGCGGCTGCGGGCGCAGCCGGCCGAGCGCGAGCCTGATCGAAAACACGACGTGGCATCTGGTCGCCGACATCGAGCGATTACGTAAACACCTGAACATTGAACGCTGGCTGGTGTTCGGAGGATCGTGGGGAAGCACCCTGGCACTGGCGTATACGGAAGCACATCCGGAGCGGGTTACCGAGATCGTACTGCGCGGAATTTTCCTGTTGCGCTACGCCGAGATTCGCTGGTTCTATCAGCAAGGCGCCTCCGCAATATTTCCAGATGCCTGGGAGCTCTACCGCGATGCAATTCCCCTGCATGAGCGCGACGACTTCTTGAGCGCTTACCACGCGCGCCTTATCGGCACCGATCAGCGCGCGGCCTTGGCCGCGGCACGCGCATGGTCGATGTGGGAGGCCGCATGCAGCTTCCTTCATAGCAACCTCGACAATATAAAGAAATGGGGCGAGGATCACTTCGCTCTGTCGGTCGCGCGCATCGAATGCCATTATTTCGTGAATCGGGGCTTCTTACGCAGCGAGAGCCAATTGATCGACGACGTGTCCCGCATCCGGCACGTACCGACCACCATCGTGCAAGGTCGCTACGACATCGTGTGTCCCGCGACAAGTGCGTGGGATCTGCATCGCGCCTGGCCTGAGGCGGATTTCCGATTAGTGCCCGATGCCGGACACTCCGCATTCGAACCGGGTAATACTCATGAATTGGTACTGGCAACCGATCGATACCGTAGCCGCTGAGTTCGCTCGACGGCGGCGAGGTTTTTGTGCCAGAGTTCGGTAGTCTTCAAACGCAAGGTGGCCTAAGCGTGTCAGAACTCGCCTTCATCGGCTTGGCGCGGGCGAGCGATGCCCGCGAAATCGCCGAAATGTCTCGCGATCTCATCGAACAAGGTTTGACGTGGTCGTGGACTCCGGCACGCGTGCAGCATTTCATTTCGGGGCCAGAATCATCCGTGGTGGTGGCACGACGTGAGCGACGGATAGCGGCGTTCGCCATCATGCACTTCGGTGACGACGTGGCGCACTTGAACCTGCTGGCGGTAGCGCCGGAACATCGGCGCCAAGGCTTAGGCTCGCAACTCATGGGTTGGCTGACCAGGACCGCCCTGGAGGCCGGAGTGTTCCGCATAAACCTGGAATTACGCACGCAGAATGAAGCGGCGCGGATTTTCTATTCGCGGTTAGGCTTCGATCAATTGGGCGTTGTTCAAGGCTACTATCAAGGCCGGGAGGCGGCACTGCGAATGTCGAGGCGCCTGGCGAAAACGTAAACTCCGGAGGGTCCGTGCATACCAAAGTCGCCACCCGCTTGTTCGGAACCACCAGGCGCCAAGTTGCCGCCATCGGCCAGGGAACCTGGAAAATTGACCCATCGGCTGCGGAAGCGGCTATTGCCGCTCTACGGCGCGGGCTTGATCTCGGCCTCACGCACATCGATACCGCGGAAATGTACGGCTCCGGCGACTCGGAGAAAATTATCGGCAAGGCGATCGAGGGAAGGCGTGACGAGGTTTTTCTGGTCTCAAAAGTGCTGCCCGGGAACGCCTCGAGACAAGGCACGATGGCCGCCTGCGAAGAGTCGCTGTCGCGTTTGCGAACCGACCGCTTGGATTGCTACTTGCTGCATTGGCGCGGCAGCTTTCCCTTGCAAGAAACCATAGCCGCATTCGAAGCGCTGGCGAGGCAAGGCAAAATACTCTCGTGGGGTGTCAGCAATTTCGATACGGGGGATCTGGAGGAAGTCGTCGCGATCGCCGGCGCCGGCCATCCGGCCTGCAATCAGGTCTTGTACCACCTTCAGGAACGGGCGATCGAGCACAGCGTGCTGCCTTGGTGCCGTAAGCACGGTAGTGCGGTTGTGGCCTATACGCCCTTCGGCCAATCTCCAGCGATTTTCACGGGCGCATCGAAGCAGGCGCGCGTGTTGCGCGAAATCGCGGAAGCGCATCAGGCTACCCCCCGGCAAGTGGCGCTGCGATTTCTGCTGCGCAATCCGGAAGTCTTTGTGATTCCGAAGGCTTCCAGCATCTCCCACGTAACTGAAAATGCCGGGGCTGGTGCTTTAGAACTCAGCGACGAGGAGATTGCGCAAATCGACGCCGCATTCCCTCTGGGAAAAGCGCGTCGCGACTTGCCGATGGGTTAGGGGTCCGCGAGCAATGTGGGTTGATCCCGCAAAATCTGCCGCCCGACGCCCGCTATGTTCGAAGATCCGGTCAGCGCCAACGTCACGCGCAATTCATTACGCATGATTTCAATTGCCTTGGTCACGCCTGGCTGCCCAGCGGCCGCCAGTGCATAAAGAAAGGTCTTTCCAATCAGCGCTCCTCGGGCGCCAAGCGCCAGAGACTTCGCGATGTCCTGGCCGGAACGAATGCCGCCATCGAACAGCACCTCGCAGCGTCCGCCCACGGCATCCACAATTTCGCTTAAGACCGAAATGGAGGATGGGGCGCCGTCCAGCTGGCGACCGCCATGGTTTGACACGACAATCGCGTCGGCGCCGGCGGCGACACCCAATCGCGCGTCCGCGGCATCGAGCACGCCTTTCAAAATCAGCTTGCCGGGCCAGCGGCTGCGAACCCATTCTACGTCGCGCCAATTGGCCGATGCATCGAATTGGGTTGCGGTCCATTCGGCCAGTGTATTGATTCCGCTGGAGCCGCCGATGCGCCCCACTAGATTGCCAAATGTCCGCCGCTTGCCGAATAGAACTTTGAGCGCCCATGTCGGCTTGGTGGCAACGTCCCAGGCGTTTCGCAGCGTTATTCGAGGAGGAATCGTCAGGCCATTGCGCGGATCGCGTCGCCTCTCGCCGATGACCTGCAAATCGAGCGTCAGCATGAGAGCCGAACATTGGGCCGCCGCTGCTCGATCGATGAGCTCTTGGTTGAACCCCCGATCGCGCATGAGATATTGCTGGAACCAGAAAGGCGCGCTGGTAGCCGCACGAACGTCTTCGATTGAGCAGATCGACATGGTGCTTAAACAAAACGGAATGCCGCAGGCCGCAGCAGCCCTTGCGCCTAGAATCTCTCCGTCAGCGTGAAACAATCCGGCTAATCCCGTCGGACCAATCGCCAGCGGCATCGACGCGGGACAGCCGACCAGGGTGGTGGCCAAGGATATGTTCGACACATCCACCATCACTCGTTGGCGAAAGGTCATGGCATCGAGATCCGCGGCGTTGCGCCGGATCGTGCGCTCATCATAGGAACCGCCATCGGCGTAGTCGAATATAGCCCTCGGGATACGGCGCTTGGCAAGCTCGCGCAGGTCGTTGATATTGAGAATCATGGGCATGCCGTGGTGACCTTAAGGGTGCCGGCCAATATGACACGGCCCAGTGCGGGTGGCACCGGGCCGTGAAATATTTATTCGAGACGCCGGGGTGGCGTTACAAATTTAGAGCGCTAGCCACACGTCGATGCCGCCATGTCGGGTGCAGGCGCGACCTCGGTCATGGGTCGTGGTGAAGAAGCCGTCATGACAACGGGCTGATGCGCGCGGATGATCATGGCGATAGCGGTCAGCCGGATCACCCGCGTTGCGATCGTCGCCGTGCTGTCGCTGATCGTCCGAGCGATGCTGGTCATCGGTGCGGTGCTGGTCATCGGTGCGGTGCTGGTCATCGGTGCGCCGCTGGTCGTCGGCACGGCGCTGGTCGTCCGGACGGTCTTGTGCCGGACGGTCTTGCGCGGTGGCGAGCAAGGGGCTTAAGCCGGTCATCGCGAGCAATGAAACAGAAAGCAGAATAGGTTTCAAAAAATCCTGGCGCATGAGGGCATCCTGTAGGGTGAATAGGCTGTCGATACTAGGCGCGGCGAAGCGATTTCGACAATGAGCGGCGGCTCATACTTGCTGTCGGTGCTAGCCTACGATCTCGGTGCTAAGCTCTGGGCTTCAAAGGGAGATATTCGCTTGCTCATGAATACAAGAATCATGTGTGCCGCCGCGCTGATCCTGTTAGGTCCCACGCTAGTGGGGGGCGCTCCCGTTGCTGGGAACGTGGATGCGGCGCGTCTGCAGGCAGCCGATGCGGAACCACAAAACTGGTTCACCGGGGGTCGCGACAAAGACGGCACGTACTACTCGCCCCTGAAGATGATCGATGCAAAGAATGTGAATCGATTGGGATTCGCCTGGACTTACGATTTAGGCAAACCCTATCGAGGCCAGGAAGCGACTCCTTTGGTAATAGACGGGGTGATGTACACGTCCGGCACCTGGGGCTACGTCTACGCTGTCGAGGCGGGTAGCGGTAAGCAACTGTGGCGCTACGACCCCCAAGCGGATTCCTTCATGGGCAGAAATCCGTGTTGCGATCTGGTCAATCGCGGAGTCGCTGTTTGGAAAGGGAAGGTGTTCGTGGCGTCTGTCGACGGCCGTCTGCACGCAATCGATGCAGCGAGCGGTCAGAAGCTCTGGGAAGCGGACACAATTATCGATCGCAAGCTGCCCTATTCCAGCACGGGCGCTCCGCAGATCGCCGGCGACCTGGTGGTCATCGGCAACAGCGGCGCGGACATGGGACATGGTGCCGTGCGCGGTTACATTTCGGCGTATGACTCGGGAACCGGCGCCCTCAAGTGGCGCTTCTTCACTGTTCCACCCGCAGTAGGGCAACCGTACGAAAATCCTGAGTTGGCGGCCGCGGACAAGACTTGGGATCCGCACCGCAAGCCCGAATTCAAGGGTGGTGCCACGGCATGGGATGGATTTGCCTACGATCCGGGGCTGAATCTCCTTTACTTCGGCACGGCAAACGCCGCGCCCTACGATCTTCGCCAGCTCGGGTCGCAACAACTCGACAGTCTGTACGCCGCTTGCATCATTGCCCTCGATGCGACGACGGGGCGGATGGCGTGGTACTACCAGGAGACCCCGCACGACAGCTGGGACTACGACGCGGTACAGAAAATGGTCTTGGCGGATGTCATGGTCGATGGCGCGCCGCGTTCCGTGATCATGCAAGCCTCGAAGAACGCTTTCTTCTATGTGTTGGATCGCAAGACAGGCGAATTGCTATCCGCCAAGAATTTCGCCTTCATGAATTGGGCGACCCATGTTGATATGAAAACCGGCCGACCCGTGCTGACCGGCGAAGCAGATTGGTACAACACGGCCAAGCTCACCTATCCCTCGTGGTTCGGCGCCCACACCTGGAATCCGATGTCCTATAGCCCACAAACGCATCTGGCGTACATTCCGGTGATCGACGTTCCGACAATCTGGGTCGACCTGCTACATAACGGCAGCAAGGTGAAGTACGTCGAAGGTTTCTTCACGGTTCAAGGCATTATTCCCGACGATACGTATGACTCGAAGGATGCGAGGCGGCTGTTCGGTGCTGTCCCTGATGAGGCTTCCATCAAGGCCTCGCGGCATGTGAAGCCAGTGCGAGAGTTGATTCGCGCCTGGGATCCGACGGGTGAAAAAGTCGTGTGGGAACATGAGACGTCTTCCGGCATCCGCGGCTACGACGGCGGTGTCATGTCCACCGCGGGTGATCTCGTGTTCCAGGGCCGCGGCAGTGGCGCGTTGTGGGTCTATGCGGCCGACACGGGCAAAGTGTTGAAAGTTTTGCAGACCGGCAGCCACATCATGGCTGCACCAATGACTTACGCCGTCAAGGGCGAACAATACGTGGCGGTTCAAGTCGGCTATGGCGGCACCCCCATCACGGTGGGTGCCATTCCGCCTAGCAGCGCAGCACTCAAGTATGAGAACACCAATCGAATTATTGCGTTCAAACTGGGTGGTGGCGCTGTTCCGACGCCGCCGCGTCGAACCGAACCGTCCTTTCCCAAACCACCCGAGCAAAAAGCAACGAAAGCGCAGATCGATGCCGGCGAGATCACCTTCATCGAACAATGCACGCGCTGTCATCAGTTAGGTCCCAGCAGCATGCCCGATCTTCGAAAGCTCAACGACGGTCTGCACGTCGCCTTCAAGGATATATTACTCAAGGGCGCTTTGGCCCCCGCCGGAATGGAGCGATTCGATGACATCCTGAGCGATAAGGACGCCGATAACGTGCATGCCTACCTGATTGATCAAAGCTGGATCGCTTACCGCGCCCAGGAGAGCGCTGCCGCACACAATAAGCCACGGTAAAAGAGAGGACACGCAAGATGCTCCAACGAGGACTCATGATGAATCAGCCCCTGCTGATTTCCACCATCATCGAGCACGCCGCGGCCCAGAACGGCGAAACGGAAATTGTGTCGCGCGAAACGCACGGTCCCGTGTTTCGCTACAGTGTCGCCGACTGCGCCGTACGAGCCAAAAAGCTCGCCAATGCGCTCGCCGACTTCGGCCTAGACTTAGGATCAGTCGCCGGCACCCTAGCTTGGAACAATCATCGGCACGTCGAGATTTATTACGCAGTGTCCGGCAGCGGTTTGATCGTGCACACCTGCAATCCCCGTCTGCATCTCGACCAACTCATCTACATCGTGAACCATGCGGAAGATCGCATATTATTTTTTGATGTGACCTTTGCGCCGCTGATTGCGTGCATTGCCGGGCTTTGTCCCCATGTCAGGGCGTGGATATGCATGAGCGACGCGGAGAACATGCCGGCGCTTGACGGGGTTGCGAACATCTACTGCTATGAGACCCTGATTGCCTCGCAGAGCGAAGAGTTCACGTGGCCGACTTTCGACGAACACGCTGCCGCAGCCATTTGCTACACCTCGGGCACCACGGGAAATCCCAAGGGCGCGCTGTATTCACATCGATCGATTGTGTTGGATGCCATGACCATTTGCATGCCGGCAGCGCTGTCGCTCTCGCCTCGCGAAACCATCCTCCCCGTGGTGCCGATGTTTCATATCAACGGCTGGTGTATTCCGTACGGGTGCTTCATCGGCGGATCAAAACTTGTCTTGCCGGGATGCCGTTTGGACGGCGCAGGGCTGTACGAATTGCTGGAGAACGAAAGAGTAACCGTGAGCGCGGGGGTCCCTACCGTGTGGCTGCAGCTTTTGCAGTACGTTGAACAGCACAACCTGCGGTTTTCGAGCCTGCGGCGTGTGACATCGGGCGGTTCGGCGGTGCCCCTTGCCATGATTGCGAAATTCGATGGCCTCGGCATCGAGGTAAGGCAGGGGTGGGGGATGACGGAAACCACGGCGGTGGCCACCATGAGTTGCGCGACAGCCGAGCAGCTCACGTGGGAGCCGGCGCAACGCCATGCGGCGGCGGCCAATTGCGGAAAACCGGTGTTCGGCGTGGAAATCAAAGTGGTCGACGCGGAGGGCGCGCCTCTTCCTCGGGACGGTCGGTCGCAAGGCGAGCTTATGGTGCGCGGGCACTGGATCATCAGCAGCTACTACAAGAATGACACCTCGCCTCTCAAAGACGGATGGTTCCCGACCGGCGATATCGCGACCATCGATCCTCACGGGGTCTTGCAAATCAGGGACCGCGTCAAAGACCTGATCAAGACTGGCGGCGAATGGATCAGTTCGATTGACCTGGAAAATACGGCTATCGGACACCCCTCGGTCGCCGCCGCCGCCGTTATCGGCGTGAAGCATCCTAAATGGCAGGAACGGCCGCTGCTATTCGTCGTTCTCAAGCCGGGGCATACTCTGGAGCAGCCAGACATCCTCGCCTTTCTCGCCGATCGAATGGCCAAGTGGTGGGTGCCGGAGGAGGTTATATTCCTGGAATCCCTCCCGGTCGGCGGCACAGGTAAGGTGCAGAAGACCGTCCTGCGTGAAAAGTACGGCAATATTTTCGATTAGTGGCGTAAGGTACCGACATGCGTGATCGATTTCTCGTCGCGGCGAGCCTCGCAGCAGCACTGTTTATCGTGGTGTCGGCGCGTGCCGCGGACGATCCCCCCGGCGATACGAAGCTGGCTCACGATCAGGCCAAAGCCATGAGCGAGACCGTGAAACATGACGTGAAAGTGGTCGCCGAAGCCGCCAGAGACGGTGCGAAGCATGTCAGCGTGACTGCCAAAGAGGTGGCGCACGAGGTCGCGGTCACGACAAAGGAAGGCGCTCAGGAAGTGGCTGCAACGGCTAGACGGGGCGCCGAAAGAGCGCGGGCGGCAGCCAATGGGGACAAGACCCCCAACGTTCCGCTCAAGGCCGCAGAGAAGCCGCCGGTGACGGCGGCGCCCGCCGCGCCTTAGGGTTTCATCGCCCGCTACCGGTTAGCCAAGCGCGTACAGATATTGCACGAACGAAGCCACTGCCCCGTCTAGGCCCTGCACCTTGGGGTTTGTGGATTCGATCAAATAGTATTCGTCCGGGGCATGCGCACCGGTTCCGTGGCCCAAACCGAAATGACCCGCGGCCAAACTCAAGGGCGGGTCGGTGAACACGTATCCAGGCCATGATCCTGCAGAGCGTGGCCAAAGTTCTGGATCGACGCCGAGCTTTTTATAGGTCGCAATTTGCGTTTTGATCAGCTTGCTGTCCGGATCGGTTTGGGTCGGGTTATAGCCACCGCTCATATTAACTTCGATATCGGCGAAACCGTTTTTCTCAAGATGCGCTTTTAGTTTCGCGAGCGTATCGGCCGCCGTCATGTCCGGGACGAGGCGCATGTCTATTTTGGCCACCGCCTTGTGCGGAAGTACCGTCTTGCCGCCGGGACCTGTGTACCCTGCCACCAATCCTTCGATGTTGATGGTTGGCCGAGATTCGAGCAGCATCAAGGAGTCGACCCAATTCTTATCGTGCACCCAATGCTGCACGCCAAGCGCCTTCTTTGCCGTGCTTTCCGCCGACTTTGCCGCGTGGTCTCGGATCATTTGTTGTTGCGCCGCCGTCAGCGGCTTTGCCTTTTCGAAGAACCCTTCCACGGCCGGCGTGTGCCCATCCTTTTCAACCAGCGTGTTCAAAGCTTGGACCAGATGCCAGCTCGGAGAGTCCACCTGAGCTTCAAGGCTCGAGTGAACGTCGTGCGCAGGACCGCGGCCCCACTTTTCACCGCTCGAAATAAGTTCCAGCTCGACCACTCCTTTGGCGCCCAAGGAAACTTCGACTCCGCCATCCCGATCTTGGCCCGCAGCGGGCATGAATACTCCGACGCATTTTTTCAACTGCGCCATCACCTCAGGGTTTTTCACGACCTCCTGAAAATGCGGAGACGCAATCTCCTCTTCGCCCTCGCACACCAGGACCAAATTCACGGGGAGCTTTTTTCCGGCTGCCCTAAATGCCATGAGAGCGCTCAAGAAAGAGTTTTCCGGGCCTTTTTGATTCACCGCACCGCGCCCCATGCACACGGTTCCCAATCCTTCCTTCTGCACCAGGCGCGCCTCGAGCGGCGGCGAGCTCCACTCCTCCGGGACAAACTGTTTCACGTCGTACATGAAATAAATTGCCATGGTGGTTTTCGCGCCCGCATCGATCCTGCCAAACACGCCTGATTTTCCTGAAGTCGGAATCAGCTTCACATCGGTGAATCCCGCATCCTGCGCGAGCTTCGCCATGTATTCCGGGCCCTGCGGAAAATTCCTGTTTTCGGCGGCGATCGACGGCAACGCAATCCAATCCTGCAAACGCTTGATGTTCGCAGCATGCATCTTTGGAATCTGCGCCAGAACCGCGGCCTTGTCCGCTTCACTGGCTGCCGCGAACACCCCCATGGGCAGCGCCGCCAATGCCGCGCCGGAAACGGCGCCCTGCACAAAATTACGCCTGCTAAAGCCTGGATCTTGTTCGTCGACCATTCGCTTCTCTCCCATATGAGCGAGTTAAGAGGCCAAGAATACTAGCATCGTGCACGCGCTAGCCCGTGAGAAATTCGCTAAGTTTTTATTGCCCGCAGATGAATTCGGTAGTAAGCGCCGCGCTGCGCATAATTCATTGCCACCTTAATCAGGTTCTGACGTTCCTCATCGGTAAGCTCGCGTACCGCCTTGGCCGGGGCTCCAATGATGAGGGTGCCGTCCGGAAATACCTTTCGTTCGGTGATGAGCGCGCCCGCGCCAACCAGGCAGCCCTTGCCGATAATGGCGCCGTTCAAAACAATCGACTGTATCCCGATCAATGTCCCCTCGCCAACGCTGCAACCGTGCATCATCGCTTGATGGCCGATCGATACTTGCGGTCCGATGGACATGGGGAATCCCGGGTCGGTGTGCAACACCGCCGAGTCCTGCACGTTGCTTTCCGCGCCGATGCTGATGGTTTCGTTATCGCCTCTTAGCGTAGCGCCGAACCAAACCGTTGAATTCTCAGCGAGAATGACCTTGCCGATCACCGTGGCATTGGGCGCAATGTACGCGGTCTCGGACACCGCCGGTGAATCATCGCCCAACTTATAGATTGTCAATCATTCCCTCCATCGCGATGGATATTTGCCGCCCGCGTGCGATGGTCGCGCGCAACACCTCTCCTTGGCAAGTTATCATCCGCGCATGGAAAACGAGCCGCCCGCGGATTTGATCGAGGCCCGTCCGCCACGCCTCGAGCCGCGCTCCCCTTTTGCGGCGCTGATGCGGCTGTGGGCTTTACGAAAAATCGGCGCGCTGCCTTCGCACGGCACCGCCCCAGTGGTTGCTTGCGTGATCTTATTTTGCCTGCTGTTGTGGGTCGCAATCGACCGATGGGAAGCGCTGCCTAATCCCCAATTTTTTCCGGCCGGCATTCCCTTGTTCGCGTGGTATGGCTTGGCCATCTTGGCGCTGGCGTCCCTGGTGCGCTGGAGCTCGAGGCCGGCCTTGAGCTTCGCGACGGTGCTGTTGCTAGTCATCGGCTTGGTGCCAGTTCTGTTAGTGCTTGCCGCCGCGGTACCCTATATGGCGCTTTCTTGGGTTTGGGTGTTGACAATTGCCGCGGTAGCGTACTCGCTCGCGTATCTGGCACGGGGCCTGCGTGCCTTCACGGGCAAATCGCAACCCATCGCAGTCGCGGCCGGCTTCATTTTCATCGCCGCTTTTATCGTGGCTACGGATGCGCTGGACGTAATACCCGACGTATTTGCCGCCCAAGAAGTTGAAGAAGCCGACGCCCCTAGCGACACCGAAGCTGACGCGGAAACAGTCTTATTCGAGCAACCGACGCGCATCGATCATGCGCTGGCTGCGATCTCGGCCGACGCGTCGCCGCGGCCGAAAGCCT
>DASWUU010000090.1:0-26668 GCA_036401515.1 Steroidobacteraceae bacterium | reverse complement strand
CTGAGCGGGACAGTCTTGGCGTGGTCTATACGCTCGATCAATATCGACCGACCAGCCGCGAGCGCGATCGCGTCGACAACAATAGCGTCAAGTTGACCTGGGTCGACAAGGTGCTGGACTGGCTTACGTTTCGCGCCAACTATACGTTTCGCAAGCAATCCGGCAGCCCCTACGATACCGAGGTCTACGGATATACCTACTTCTCTGGACTGCCAGGCTTCACGCAGGCCTACCCAAATTTCTTCGCGGGCCCCGAAACCGTGGACCAGCTGCGCAAATACGACATCGCCGATCTGACAGAAAACAAGATCGATTTGATGAGCACGATAGCTCCCCGCGACGACTTGACGATCACCGCATCATTCCGCGGAGATTGGAATAACTACGCCACGCTCATTGGCCGACAGGGCTACAACACTTTCGCCGCGCAGATATCGACCGAGTGGATGCCGACGCCGACCGACAGCGTAAGCGCCTATATAGGCTACGATCATTCGGCCCTAAGCATAGCGAGCGTCGCCGGTGGGGCGGTCAATGTCCCGGCGTGCGGTAATCTGGGCAGCGCTTGCTATCCACTCGCCAACAGTTGGGGGGAATCCGATAACGAGCGCAACTACTCGGCGGGCGCGACAGTGCTCCACCGCCTCAATCGCGCCACATTCGATCTGACATGGAGTTATATCTATTCGCGTGGCCTGGTGAACTACTCCGCGGCGTCAGCGGGGGCGCTGGTCTTTCCGAGCGATTTCGCGACCATTGGTAGTGGTTTCCCAGCGAATACGTATCGGGTCAACTCGGTGACGGTGGGGGCAACCATGCAGCTCGCCGAGCGCGTCTCGATGCGTGTGTTCGACAGCTACGAGATCGGACGCATTGCCGACTGGCACTACGCCGGCTTCACTCAGGGGCTGGTCGTCGGCGGCAATAACTTATATACCGACGGCGGTCCGCAAAGCTACACCCAGAACCTCGTCGGGGTTTTTGTGACCGTGAAACTGTGAGTTGCACATTCAACTTAATAGGGAAGGCGTCGTGAAGCGCGAGACTCACCCTCTTCGTAACGGATTGAAGCTCTGCTTGCTCGGCATGGTTTTCAGCACCGGCGTGGCCTTGGCTTCACATTATACGGACCTACGCCGGATCGAGCCGATTCACGGCGATCCTGCCGCAGGCGCTACTAAAGCCACCGTCTGCTTCGCATGTCACGGCGCCAACGGCAATTCCATCGCGCCAAATTTCCCGCGGTTGGCAGGCCAGCGCCCTGACTACTTGTACCATCGCCTGCGATCTTTTAAGAGCGCGCCCGCTGCGGACCCGTACTACTCCAAGTCACCGATGACAGCCTTGGCCGCGCCATTGACCGACGACGCTATGCGCGACTTAGCGGCTTTCTTCTCGAGCCAGCCGCCAACGGCAGGTGCGGCGGCAACGCCCGCGGGACCGGAGGTGGAGAAGGGGAATCTACTATTCCACGGCGGAGACGCCGCACGCGGCATACCGCCATGCCAAGGCTGCCACGGCGCGGACGCTAATGGATCCTCAACGCGCACCGGACAGTACTTGGCGTATCCGTCGCTTCGAGGTCAGTATGCCCCATATATCGTTGGACGCCTGAGCAGCTTTCGAGACGGGCGACCGCACCACACGAGCAATGACATGATCATGGGGGGTATCGCTCACGCCCTGGATGATGCCTCGATCCAAGCCATCGCCGCCTGGCTCAACTCTCTCGCGCCGGCGCCGGCGTTCTAGCGCGATGCGGCGAGTGCGGCGAGTGCGGCGCCCTCACAACCCGCGTAGCACAGGACTGCGGCAATGAGCGTGGCAGTTGTTCCTAATTTCCGTGACATCACTCCCACGCTCCAAATAATGAGAGTATTGGATCCATGGTGTTCGCGATTAAAGCTGAGATTCAAGAGCGGCGCGCCCGCGTATTCGTCTTCACTGCTCAGAAGACTATGTATGGCGGCAAAAAGGTCGTAAAAGGCGACACGATTTTTATGTTTGCGAGCGAGAACGAGGGCGGGCATGGCCTCCTAGCGCGCGGGATGATCACGTCTGCTGAAGCGATAGCCAAGAAGCGCGGTGTTGCTCGACAGACGCCACGCGTGAGTATCACCGTTAGGCGCACTGCGCTGGCGAAGCGGCTACTGGGGCGAAGCGAACTCAAAGCGTTTACCGATTGGAAAGACGGCCAGCCTGGGACGGAACTTAATTTCAAGTTATATCGACAGGCAACCAACAAGATTATCGGCATCTCGGCCGAAGCAGCAAAGTTCCTAGGTGAGTTTTTCTGAACCGATATGTTCGCCCATCGCGGCGAATGACCTCGGACCCTTAGTAACGCTAGGACGCGGGTGGTTGCGTCCTGGATAGCGAGGCAAAGGCTTCGGCGGCCGCCTGCGCGATGGTCACATCATTGTCCTTATTCAGGCTGGCTACTCCGATAGCCCCTACAACCTGTCCCCCGGCTTTCAGTGGTACGCCGCCTCGGAGTGTCATGAGTCCTGAGGTGACAAAGGCCAGTCGGCCATTATCGACATTGGCCTCGGTCTCGGCACTGGGCCGCTGCAGCAGAGCGGAGGTTCGGGCCTTTCCTATCGCAAGATCCGGGCTGCCGGAGCGGACTCCATCCATTTTGAGGAAGGTGATAAGGGTGCCGCTGGCATCGACAATGGCTATGGCGCATGGCGCGTGAAGCTTTTCGGCTTCGTGTTCGGCCGCGATGAGGACCTGCTGTGCGCCTGATTCGCTGATCGTCTTCACTGTGAGCGTAGGGTCAGCTGCCCAGACATAGCTGCTTGCACCAGCCATTAGCGCGGGGCAGATAAGGTATGTAATTGTATTTACGATTGACGTCATTTGAATCACGCGCCTCAGTGACCAGAGATCACAGCATTGCCAAGGGAGATTACGGCAGGGTTGCGCAGTGCGAGCTCCGAATTTCAGTTGAAACTCGCTCCCCGGTCGCGAGACGCCGCGCTGGAATTTACGCCCCGATCGACGTCGGACGGCGCCAGCGCATCCTGATTCCCGCAAGCCTCTCGCCGCTCTACTGGCTTTGTTGCGAAATTCGCTTCAAGATGGCCGAATTGCGCTCATCGTTTTCAATCTCGCGGTAAAGCTGTTTAAGTTTCTCCGCCTTGCTCACCGGAACACTGACCTCCTTGATCTCGAAGCTACGTGTATACCGTAGAGACCCGCCCGAGAACTCTGTCTTACTGTGATAGGACGCAAATCCGTCCTCAATGTCGATTTTGGGTGGAAGCTCCTCAACCACATAGCCTGGTGGCACCGCGATTTCAAATGCGTCTGTGTCCCGCTGGGGGCCGGCAAACTCGATCGGGTGGCGCCGCGGCTCTTTGGTTTCCAACAGGCCGCTAGCCTTGCTGCCAAGCACCCTGGGCCGCACCAGTAACAGATCGCCGGCGATTTTGGCGTAATTGTCCGACTGCAGCGTGTAATGCCACTCAAAGGGTCGGTCTGGGAGGCGCAAATTGCGCACTGAAGCCTTCAGAATCTGGAATTTTGCGAACGAGGAACTCGCGACCGCCTCCACGGATTTGATGCGATCCGTGTCCAGAGTCGCCGCGCGCAAGGTGTAGCGTTGGGTCGCGGCTTCGTCGCCAACGCGAATCTCCTGCACATCGCCGAGCAGCGTGCCGTTTTCATCCAACGTCATTTTCGCGGTGCGCATCACGCCGTTTGATTCGGCCGGTAACTGCGGCAGTTCGATCAGTTCTCCGCCCTCTCGCGTGACGAGCATGCCGTAGTTCGCCTGCAACGGCCCTGAAAGGGAACCCAACGGCGTCAATTCTGCGGTCGGGTCGAAAAACAGAAGATGCCCCAATTTAGGATGATTGATCCGGGCGTTCAAAGCCGTAGCATCGACGTCAGCCGGTAATGCGATGGCCAAGATGGCGTGATTGAAGTATAGATTCGGCGGCGTATCGGGCGACACAGAACCACGCTCGGTATTGATAAGGACATAGTAGGATTCGATTCCGATCTCCTTGAGCATCGAGCTCAGGAGCGTTGCCTTGTCTTTGCAGTCACCATAACGATGACTGAACACCTCTGCCGCAGGATGGGGTTGGTGACCGCCGATACCCAGCTCGATCGCGACATAACGAATATCGCTTTGCACGAAACTCGCCAGTGCTTGCATTTTTGCCAGCAGCGTCGGTGCGGGCGCCGTCAATTCAGCGACCTTTTGTTTAATTTGACTCGAGGCCTCGCGGCGGCCGGCTGTCAAACCTGAATACCAGCTGCCTATGTCATTCCAACTCTTAATACCAGAGCCTTTGCCACCCGGTGGGATCAGCGCAATGACCAGCCTCCCTGCAATCCCCCGCCATGGCGGCATGTCGTGTTCAACGCGGACCGCTTCGATGTCATTGATCGACCAACTCCATTGATTTGGCGCGGGCGACGTGGGCGACTCTCTGGAGTGGTTGAGCCATGCGGATTCGTATGACCAACCGTTTGCCAATCGCAACGTGTAGCGTGCTTCCCGCACCGGTACATCGTCTTGAAAATCCCAATCATCGACTAAGAAATTGGGCTTGAGCTCTTGCTCCACTTCGTAACCCACCACGCTACCAACGGTTGTCGCAGGGATGCGCATAGTCTTCATTCGCAGATCGCTCATCAATTCGCCGCCGTCCACATCGATCACCGCGGATTCGATTACCTCCTTCTGCTTCAGTTCATAGTCCTTGCCGGCCGGCGGAATGCACCAGGCATGCATATCGGTAATGGGACTCGCCGCATCGAATTAAAAATGCCGCGTTCCTCGAGATTCGCCGTCGGGCCGCAGAATTCTGAACGCTTGACGGTCGAGCCTCTTGATTTTTCCGTTCGGCTGCA
Source organism: Steroidobacteraceae bacterium (assembly GCA_036401515.1). Lineage (GTDB taxonomy): Bacteria > Pseudomonadota > Gammaproteobacteria > Steroidobacterales > Steroidobacteraceae > Bog-1198. The sequence goes on along the minus strand of DASWUU010000090.1, from coordinate 21,799 downwards.
CGGTGAGGATGGTCTCCTCGAAGAGGATCACCGCATCGGTATTCTCATCGTGCGCGGGAAGCACGGCGTTGACTTGCTGGTGCATCCACGCCGGCGCGTCGCTTGCCAAACAGGCGCGCGGTACTGTCAGGGCGAGAAGAAGCATCGCCGCCAGAATCGGGTGAGACACGCGGGACATGCGCACGTCAGTGCGTTCCGTTACCTTGCACGGGAACTAGAACCGCCTTAGTTCGGCGTCAGTTCGACGATCACGTCATCCGTCTGCTGATACGGGAATTTGAAATAAATGGGGTGTATTCGCGTCGCGTGCTGAAAGACGTGCTTGTCTTGCGCTCCGAAGAATCCGACGGGCAGAAGGGTACGTTGGCCGGCACCGGTTGCCCAGCCAGGCACTGTTAAGTCGTATTCAGCAACCAGCGGGGCCGACGAATCCTCCCAGTCCGGCTGGTTCGTGAGTTCGACGACGATGCCGTTAGGTACATCAGCCTTGATTTGGTTTTCAAGAAACTGCTTTCGATCAGTCTCGTCTTCGTTGCGCTCTTCTAGTCGCCGCCACATGGCTTCTTGTCCGGTGTACGTCACCGACACCTTTCCCTCCAGGGTCCCGGATGAGTTCAGGCGAAGAACTCCCTTGCGCTCCACACGCGAGTCCTTCACGTCTGCCGGCGGTATTTGAATCCATGCCGATCCGCTCGGATCGGGCCGCAATCCCGGAACGGCTGTCTCGGCCCACGGAAGCATGCCGAATGGTGTAAATCGAGCCCCGGGATCGAAATACCGTTCCTTTCCGTCAACCATGGCCAGCACTGCGTTGGTGTTGAGGTCTCTAGGGTTCATGATCGCAGGGTTGAAAAAATGCGTGTCCCGGGTGGCCACAAGCAGCGAGTACGCCTCGATACCCGCCGCGCGCACCAGGGCGAGGAACAGCCACGTGATCTGCTCGCCGTCGGCGTATCCATGGTTCCACACGTCCTTCACGTCCGCCGCCTTCTTGATATTCTCCCGATCCGCTTCTTGTTGAGAGCGTGCCCGCTCAAACGACAAATTTCGGAGCCGTTGAACCCGTGCGTAGATCTTACGCAGCTTGATGTCTTGACCGTCGCTTGGCCCCACAATCTGCGCAACGGCTTCCGACATGACGCGCGGCTGATCTAGGAATTTGTCGATCTGGCGAAATTGTTTTTTGCCGTATTTGTGCCAGAAAGCCTCCGGCTTCTCATCGGCGCGAAGGTCGTCCGATTGATAGATGAAATCCACCCTATACCTCAGTTCGTTTTCGGGCGGCATGTACGGTTCGGTAACGAATGCGGGGACGTCTTGGGTCTCCAATCGAATCTTTCGCGAAACATCTTTCGGAGGCGCGGTATTCGGCGGCAGTCCGTGCGGCCAGCTGTAGCGCAAGGCGAAACCGCGGTAGGGATCGAGCGAGAATTTCGCGTGCTGTGTAAATAACTCTTGGCTCAGAACCCAGTGCGAATCGAAGACATAGCCGACAGCCAGTTCATGCCGGTACCGGTATTCGATAATGCTTCCGACTTGCACGTCCGGCAGCGTAAAGGTCTTCGCCATCAACTTCGCGCCGCTTGTCTCGACGATCGGCTTGTCGAAAATTGTGCCGTCGAAATTAACGATGCTGCCGTCCTGATGAATCGTCCGCGCTTGGATGCCGCGAACGCCCTCGGTGTTCTTGTAGTAGGTTATTTCTACGTTGGCGTATTTGCGGCCTTCTTCAGTAAGTATTTTTATACGCTCGTAATTCGTTTCGGAGGGTCCGGTATCGTCGCGATCGACCTGACGATAAAGGTAGATGGCAGGAGCGGACGGGGCCTTTGGGGCACTGCTCATCTGCAATTCTTCGGTCGAGACCGGTAGCCAGTCCTCGGCGCGCACCGGGGTCGAACCCGCGCAAAGCGCCAGCACTATCAACAGTCCCTGTAACGATGTGCGGCACAGTGCCAGCATGGTAATCCCGTGTCATCTGATCTTCAGCAACCGTTTGCGCGGTGCGGAGGCAAGTATGGCTCAAGCAGGCAAGGTCGTCGATAGCGCCTGTCAAGCGGCGCGGCTTGTGGGCCCCCGCGTCTCCTGAATTGACATAACGGAGACGAATGAAAAGTGTAACTCGGCTCTTTTTTGGGGTTGCTCGCTCATCGTTGCTCACGCATGTGCGAGACACCATCCGGGACCGCGCAGCCAGCAGCGATCCTCCGGATTTGATTTCGGCGACCGACGATGAAATTGTTGCCGCCGCCAAGGATTTAGGTATGAATCCAGCAATGAAAGGATCATCGGCGTTCTTCGGATTGAACGGCCTCCTCGATCCACGGGTTATCCTCGCTGCATGCGGACTTCTCCCGCACCTCGTCGCCATGTACGGAGTGGGGCGTGGCTCAATGCAGGGACTGAGACAAAGGTAACTGAACCACCCGCTGGAAGTCGACCGAAAGGAGATGCGCCGAGCTCGGCATAACCCGCAAGCGGTGACAATCTTAATGGACCGTATCCGACCGCTGTGGATCCCAACAGTGGAGCTCAAGGACTACCACCTTCACTAACGTGTCATCAAAGTGTGAGATACGAGGTGGCTTTCAATTTGTAGACAGAGCTGCAATCACCAAACCGAGTAGCTGCGATGAAAAAATCTTTGTTGTTCTTCCCGCTTGTTTCCTTTGCACTACTCGGAGCGACTGCCCTGGCAATTGCAGATGGTCCTGGTTATCACCTGATCAAGAAAATCCCTTTGGGCGCTGCACCGGGCGGCGGCGAGTATTTCGACTACGTCACCGTGGACTCTGCCGCACGGCGTGTATATCTTTCCCACGGGACAGAGGTCAAAGTGCTGGACGCCGATAGCTTCGAAGTGGTCGGCACCATCTCCGGTCTGAAACGCTGCCATGGTGTTGTTGTGCTTGCTGATCTCGGCAAAGGATTTATCACCGATGGGGAGGCCGGTCAGGTGACGGTCTTCAATCTCGGGACTCTGAAAATCACGGGCGCAATTGAAACCTCTCCGGATACAGACTCCATTATCTTCGATCCCGCCTCCAAGCTCATCTTCACATTTAACGGTGACAGCAAGAATGCGACGGTCATAGATCCGGTCAAGGAAACTGTGGTGAAAGTCATCGACATGGGCGGTAGCCCGGAGTATCCCGTCGCAGATGGCCGGGGCACTATCTACGACGACAATGAAGAGAAAAACGATGTGGTCGCCATCAATACAACCACGCTTAAAATCAAAGCGCGGTGGCCCGTCGCACCTGCGGGAGCGCCCGTGGGCATGGGAATGGACATCGAGCACCGGAGAATATTTTCAGCCGGTCGCAAGCCGCAAATTCTCGTCATGATGGATGCGAACAACGGCAAGGTACTGCAATCGTTGCCGATCAGCAGCGGCGTGGATGCCAACATCTTCGAGCCGGAAACGGAATTGCTGTTTATCTCTACCCGTGCGGGCAAGATCCATGTCTTTCACGAAGACTCGCCTGACAAGCTTACGGAAATTGAAACAGTCAATACTGAGTTTGGCGCCAAAACGATGAATATCGACTCGAAGACGCACAATCTCTTCCTCACTACCGCAGACTTCGCGCCGGTTCATGCTCCATCAAAGGAGGATCCCGAGCCGGCTCGAAAACCAATCCCCGGAACGTTCCGCGTGCTGGTGTACGGACGCTGAGGCACTGCGCTCGGCCACCCAAGGCCATCATTCGAGCACGCCTTTCAAGTCTCCGCAGAGCGGTCATACAAGTAGAAACCGGGGGCGGACGCCTGACAAGTGCTTACCCTTGCCAATGGCGAACGATCATCACACCAGCGTGGAACAATCCGCTGCTTGGGCACTGCCTAATCAACTCGAGGCCCAGATGATGCCACATACTATTGAATCGTTAGTATTGCCTTGGGGATTCTAGAATTGCTTTCGCTTTAAGGTTGGAGCGAGGAAATCGAACAGTGGCTGAGCCGAGAGCTCGTGCCGGTTGGTCGCATCGCTCGATGCGTCTCACAGTGCTTGGCGCCCTCATCGGGGCTCTCCTCGCTGCCGCGGCGGCGGGGTACTTTGTTGTCCTACCCGGGCTTTCCATTGCGCGAAAGGATCCGCCGGCGCTCGAGGTCGATGTCGCTACCTGGCTGCTCCAGCACAGCGTTCCGGCCGCGGACAAACATAAGATCAATCCATTGGCTAAAGACGCTGCGGACATTGCGGCGGGCAGTGACTTATTCCGACAAAAATGTGAGATCTGCCACGCCTATGACGGCGGTGGAAAAACGGAAGTCGGTGCAGGCACCTATCCGCGGCCGCCCGTCTTGAGAGCCCTCGTCACATCGATGTCCGACGGTGAAATTTTTTATCATATCCGCAATGGCATCCGCAACACCGCAATGCCCGCATGGAGTATGCCGGACCGCGATCTGTGGCAGTTGGTTGCGTACTTGCGTCACTTGCCTTTGGTGGCCTCCCTTACTGAGCGATCGACAAGGCAGAGTGGCGGAAGCGCTGCTGCGTCGAGTCGTTTTGTGGGTTCGGCCAAATGCCAAAGCTGTCATGAAGATGTTTTTGCGCGCTGGCGCAAGACCAGAATGGCGAACGTGGTGCGCGATCCGAAGGTGAACCCAGAAGCCATCATTCCGGATTTCTCGAAAACCGATACGCTTCTTACCTTTAAGGTAGAGGATGTCGCCCTTGTCTACGGGAGCGGCTGGAAACAGCGCTATTTCAAGAAAGTAGGCAACGACTATTTCCCGTACCCTGCGCAGTGGGACATTACACATAAAGTGTGGCGGCCTTATCACGTTGCCGACAACGCCGACTGGTGGGCCCCGATGTACCCCGATCCGGGCGACAACTCAAAGCGGCCGACCGGCCCGTTATGCGATGGTTGTCATTCGGTCGGTTTTAACATCGACAACAATGCGGTCGCCGAATGGAATGTGGGTTGCGAGCGGTGCCATGGCGCAGGTTCGGCTCACGCGGAGCATCCGACCCGCGACAATATCGTAAACCCTGCGCGCATGGACTACGTTCGCGCGAACGATGCTTGCATCCAATGTCATTCTCAAGGTCAGCCCCTCAAGAACCCGATCAAGGGGAAGTACTACGATTGGCCCGTTGGGTATAGCGTCGGGTCGGATTTGTCGGATTTTTGGAAGCTCGAGGCTCACGAGCTCGGGAAGCTTACCTTCACGCATTTCCCTGACGGCACCGCTCATAAAAACCGCATGCAAGGCAATGACTTTGTACAAAGCTTGATGTATTCGCGCGGTGTCACGTGCTTCTCCTGCCACGATCCGCACGGCACTGCCAACGAAGCGATGCTGCGTAAGCCGAGCAGCGAAATCTGCTTATCTTGTCATGGTCCGAACACGCAAAATGGCCCTCACGCGGTGTCAATCGAGGCGCATACCCATCACAAGGAGGGCAGTCCGGGTAGCCAGTGCGTGGCTTGCCATATGCCGAAAATCGAGCAAACGATCGCCGACGTGAACGTCAGCAGTCACACTTTTCGTTTCGTGACACCGGTTCAAACTGATACCTTAAAGATCCCGAACGCCTGCACGGAGTGTCATCGAGACAAACCGAGTGCCTGGGCGACGGCGGCGCTGGCCGGATGGCGTGATCGCTCCATCTGGCGGATGTCGAACTAGGATCCCCGCGGTGCGTTCGACCATCTCGACCACCTAGCCGAGATTCAGCGCTTGGCCATCGTGCCGTCGCGGGGCTCCTCCGGAAGGGCGACCGACAGCTCGAGTACCTCGTGACCGTCATCGCGTCCGAGATTGATCAACACGGCCGACGGATCGACGTTCACATAGCGGCGGATCACCTCGAGTAACTCGCGACGCAGAGTGGGCAGGTAATCCGGACCGCCGCGCGCGTTGCGTTCCTGCGCGACGATAATGCGCAGACGCTCCTTGGCGACATTGGCCGACAATGAAGTCTTGCGAAAAAGAGCGAGTAATCCCATGTCAGCCTCCAAACACGCGCGCGAAGAACCCTTTCTTGGGTTCTTCTGTGAAGCGCATCGGCACGGTCTCGCCCAACAATCGGGCCACCGCGTCTTCGTAGGCGGCTGATACGTCGCTTTCGCCGTTGAGAATGACGGGAACGCCGGAGTTGGATGCGGATAGCACGTCCGGCGACTCCGGAACGACACCGACCACGTCGAGACCGAGGATGTCCTTGACGTCCTTGACGCTCAGCATCTCGCCACTGGCAACTCGACGCGGGTTATAGCGGGTGAGCAGTAGATGCTCTTTCACTCCGCCGTTGCCCTGCTCGGCGCGCAGCGTCTTACTGGCGAGCAGACCGAGTATGCGATCGGAATCGCGTACCGAGGAGACTTCCGGATTAACGACGACCACGGCTCGGTCCGCAAAATACATCGCCAAATGCGCGCCTTTCTCGATTCCCGCGGGCGAATCGCAAATGATGTACTCGAAGCCCTCAGCCGCGAGCTCGTCGAGCACGCGGCGTACGCCTTCATCGGTGAGCGCTTCCTTGTCGCGAGTTTGTGAGGCAGCCAGGAGATACAGCGTATCGATACGCTTGTCCTTGATCAGCGCCTGCTTGAGTACGCAGTCGCCCTGGATGACATTCACGAAATCATATACGACACGGCGCTCGCACCCCATGATCAGATCGAGGTTGCGTAGCCCGATGTCGAAATCGATCACGGCAACACGTTTGCCGCGGCGCGCGAGTCCGCACGCTATGCTGGCGGAGGTGGTGGTCTTGCCAACCCCCCCTTTACCCGAAGTTACAACGATGGTCTCGGACAATGCTGGATTCTCCTGTGCAAAAGTCTTGGGATGATGGCCGCGGCGGCCCGGCTCAAGCGCCGATGCGCGCGAAATGGAGATCCTCGCCTGCGAGCCAGGCTTGCACCGGCATACCGGCAAGCTCGGCGGGAATCGTTTCAAACACCCGGAACACGCCCGCGATCGATACGAGCTCGGCGTCAAACTCCTGACAGAACACTCGCGCTGCGGGCTCGCCGCGTGCGCCCGCCATTGCGCGGCCGCGCAGCGATCCATAAACATGCAGGCAACCGTCCGCCATGACCTCCGCACCCGCGCCGACACTGCCGGTCACGATGAGATCGCGATTGCGTGCATAAATCCTTTGGCCGGAGCGCACGAGATGGTTGTGAATCAAGGTCGAACCGTTCGAATCGCCCGGCGTCGTCGCGGGTTCCGGCGCGATCTGAGCGGTCGGTGCGGCCTGCGCAGGTTCAAGCATCGGGGCTGGACGGGTGGGCGTGCGAAAGCTCGAAAGAATTGGCAGACCCAGGGCACTCGCTACCGCTTCTAATTCAACGAAGTCGCCGGCCAGCCCGACCGGCAGCATGCCGACGCGACGCACTGCCTCGAGCACGGCCCGAATCTCGGCGACCTCAGGCGTCTTTTCGAGCGCGCCGAGATCCAGGCACACGGCGGTGCGCCGGAAGAACTGCGGCGCGGCGGCGACGCGCCCCGTCAGCGAGTTCAAAATGGCGCCCGGGTCCATGGCTCGGATGCGAATCTGAACGAGACCGACCTCACTATAGCGAATGTCGATAACCGGCCGTGGCGTGTCGATGGCGTCCTTTTGATTCAACTCCAGGTTCGTGGTCAATCAGATCCTCATACAATCGATGGCCGCATGCGTCTCAATGGCGCTGGAGCTGGGCCGGAATGGGTGTGCAGTGTACCGATAAATATCGCCGACTCAATCGATATGAGACGTCGCTCTATAGCGACGGTCTGTCAACTCTTTGGCTCAGGGCAATAATATTTATGAGGAGCAAGTGAAATTAAAACTCCGAGGCGCGTGGCAGGAACTGTTCCAGCCATTCGATCCATCGGCGGTACACGTCGCGCATGCGGACAGGGTCGGCTGGGCTGTGTCCGCCGATCGGGTACGCGTAGAATTCGGTGCGAACGCCGCGATCCTTCAGCGCGTGATAAAGCTCATAGCCCTGCGAGATGGTGACGCGGTAGTCTCCGGTGTCCTGGAGAATGAGCGTGGGCGTGACCATGTTGGCGTAGTACGTGATAGGGGACTGTTCGAGCCAATGTTTCATCCAGTCTCCGGTATACGGTGAACCTCCGATGGACGAGGCCCGGGCGACGTTGGCGTCCGAGAGATTGTATTGGTCGAGCAGATTGGTGACCGGTGCACCGGCGATGGCGGCCTTCCAGAAGCCGGCATGACCGATGAGCCAACTGGTCATGTAGCCGCCGTAGCTCCAGCCGGTGACGGCGATGTTGGACTCATCGACGATGCCGAGCTTCTTGACGTTTTCGAGCCCTGCTAGGACGTCGCGACCCGGGCCGTCACCGGAATCATCCGTGATGGCGTGCTGGAAGTCGTTCCCTTCGTTATCGCTGCCGCGATAGTTGGGTTCGAAGACAAGCCAGCCTTGGGCAGCGATGATCTGCGCGAAAATGTTGAAGGTGTCCTTCGACGAAGACTTGGGTCCACCGTGGATGTAAAGGACCAGGGGCAGTTTCCGGCCCGCCTGGTAGTGCGGCGGATACGTAAGAATGCCGTTCTCTTGCCAGTTCTTCGGCGCTGGATCGGGACTCTGCCAGCGGATGACTTCGCTGGTGCCGAGCGCGGGTGCCGATGCGTCATCGAACGCGCTGTTGAAATGAGTGAGCTGGCGGGGCTGACGGGCGCCCGGATTCGTAAGATAAATCTCGACGGGATGGTGCGGAGCGCTGGCCACGAAGGCGACTTGGTTCCGCGGGCCGACGTTGGCATCGAGCCAGAACGCGGCCGACAGGGACAGATTGCCCAGGGCCAAGCGTTGGGTTGTGCCGCCGAGCGGATGCATCCACAGGGATGTCGTCGCGTCATCGTTGGCGCCGGTCACGATGGCCCGACCGTCCGGGGTCCAAAGCGCGCGGAATACATTGCGGTCTACCGCACGGGTCAGGTTGTCGCCGTCGCCCTTGAGTCCGGCGGTGACGTAGATGTCGTTATAGTTCCGCTCGTCGCCGTCTCGAGGATAGATGTACGCAAGGTGCTTGCCGTCAGGGGAGACGACCGGGAAGCTGGCGAATCGAGTGTGTGTGGTGATGGGCTCGGACTTGCCGGTGGCGAGATCCAGCACTTGAGGAGTGCTGTGGTTTCTATCGCCCGAGTAGGTGTTTTCCAGCCGCACATAAATAAGCCGTCCACCGTCGGGGGTAAAGCCGATGGGCGAGGCCGGTGGACCTGGCGGAAACGCGACGGGCAAGCTCCAAGTTCCTGAGGTAAGCCGCTTCGGCGCATCCTTGGGATTGGAGCTGCCGGCGGCGGATACGAGCCACAGGTGGGTGGGAAGGGTTTTCTCCTTGGCCAGGAAGTCGCTGTCGCCCACCTCGAACGCGTCATCGAATTGCTCGGCGCCAGTTTTCTTCGGGGTCTCGTCGATGGCGGCAAACGCGAGCGCCGAGCCGTCCGGCTTCCAGGCGAACTGCTGAATAGAAGTGGGATGATGCGTGACCTGCAGCGCGTCGCCGCCGGCCATGTCGAGCACGTAAATCTGGTTGTGCTTATCGGCGTCCTGCGCCAGGAAGGCCAGGCGGTCGCCGGTCGGCGACCAGCGCGGAAAAGAAGCGGTTTTGCGGTCGTGCGTGAAATAGTGAACCTTGCCGGTGGCGACCTCGATGAGGGCCAGTTCCGCTACGTTGATGTCGTGTTCATAATCGGGTCGCGTGACGACGGCAATGAGTGATTTACCGTCGGGCGCGAACTGCGGATCGGAGACGCGGACGATCCTGCCGACCCAAGCCAGGTCGAAGGTCTGGCCCGGTGCCGCCCCGATTGGAAGACGTGGTCGCGCCGACGGCAAGGCAGCGGGCCCGTCCGCCACTTTGGCGTTCGCCGGGACCTGACTCCACGCGGGCATCACGAACAGAAACAGGCCGGCGAGCGTTAATCGGATGGCAGACAGTCGACAACAGAGGACGTGCATGGGTGACCTATATAAAGTGTCTGGATGAGACTGATGAGCGTGCGAGCTGGATGATATCTGAGCCCCGCACAGATCAGAAACGGCGCCGCGCTGCGGCGACCAAGTTCGGCAGCATCTGATTACGTGGGTGTTTGCATTGCGAGCCGCGTGCGTCGTTGGCTTCGAAAGTGCGCTACCGTCAGAAACAATGCAACCGCTTGAAGCAGCGCGCAAAAGTAGTACGGCGCGCCGATGCGCCAATCACCTTTCGGGAGGTGAGACACCATCGTCAGCAGCGGCGCGCCGATGGCCGGCGCGATCACGGCCATCAGGCTATTGAGGCCGCCCACTGCGCCGAGTGTCTTGCCCTGATTCTGTGCGTCTGCTGCGCTTGAAATCATGCTTTGAATGGTTGATGACACGGTTGCGCCAAGCAAATTGACGAAGATGATCGCGTACATCATCCAGCTCTGAGTCGCAGCTCCCCACAGTGCATAGGCAAGCGTCGAGGAGATCAATCCCAATACCGCAAGCCGCCGTACGCTGATCAACTTCAAGATCCGGCCCAATAGTAACCCTTGAACGATCGCCGAGACCGCGCCCACAGCCGCAAGTGACCAACCATTGTCCCGAGGTCCCCAGCCAAATTTGAAAGTGGTGTAGAGCACCCAACAGGTGTAGAGCACAAATTGCGCGAGCCCACAGCAAGCGACGACAACAGCCAGCGGTGCTACGTCCTTTAATTGGGACAGTCGACGCAGCGAACTGAAAGGATTGGCGGTCTTCCAATCAAAAGCGTGCCGGCGGCTCGCGGGCAACGATTCGGGCAATACGAAGTAGCCATATAGGAGATTGAGCAACGCGAGACAGCCGGCTGCAAAGAACGGCAGGCGCAGATGGATGGCGCCCAACAGCCCGCCAATTACGGGACCGAGAATGAACCCGACGCCGAACATGGCTCCCAACATACCGAAGCGCTTGGCCCTCTCTTCGGGCGGCGTGATGTCGGCCACATAGGCGTTGGCCACGGAGAGATTTGCCTGCATCGCGCCGGCCACCAACCGTATGGCGATCAACATGCCGACGGAGCTCGCCACTGCCGTCGTAAAGAAGCTGAGCGTCAGGCCGGAGAAGCCGATCAGTAACACGGGCCGGCGGCCGTAGCTATCGGAGAGCGCTCCAAGAATGGGCGATCCGAAAAAATTAGCCAAGCTAAAGGCGAATGTGACAGCCCCATACCAAAGCGCCTGGTCCGTTGGCGTTCCCGTGAGACTGCCCACCAGAGCCGGCAAAACGGGAATGATCAGGCCAATCGAGATCATGTCGATGAGCGCCGTTACCATGATAAATGGCATGGCCGCCGCGCGGCTGTGTCGTGCTGCGAACAGTTTGAAGCGACGTTCAGTGGATGACATTGGGAAAGCGTAGCCTATTGAGCAGAGCGAGGCATCGACACATGGCCGCTGCCTTGGGTCGCCGCATTCGATAGACTTGAAGGGGTATGGTCGACCCTAACGCCAAACTTTCGCCGCTACTTGAGGCACAGGCGATCGATGCCGTCGAACGGCACCTACGCGAGGGCGAACCGCTGCTCGCGTACAACGCCGTGCAGGAGGGCTTGGCAGTTTGGCCCCAGAACCTTCGGCTGCGCCAACTTCAGGGTCTGGCGATCGCCCGCAGCGGCGATATCGAGCGGGCCAATGCGCTGCTACACCAGCTCGCCGACACGGGTAATGCGGATGCGGAAACGCTGGGCATTCTGGCCCGCACCCATAAGGATCTTGCCCTGCGCGCAGGGCGGGCCGCAAGTCGCACGGCTCATCTCGGCGCCGCCTTCAGCATCTATCAACAGGCGTACGAGGCGACGCGCAATGCCGGGGAGGCCGTCGACGCGTGGTACCCGGGTATCAATGCTGCCGCCATCGCGGTATTGCGGGGTGATCTCGCCACGGCGCGGCGGATAGCGGCCGAGGTCCGAACGCAGTGCTTGCGCGCGCAGGCGAACCCGTCCGCGGCGACCGACTTTTGGCTTGCCGCGACGCTAGGAGAAGCCGCGCTAATCCTCGGGGAGCCTGCGGAATCGGCCGCGCACTACGCGCGCGCAGTGCGACTTGCGGCCGGCAGTTATGGAAACCTGGGTAGCACACGGCGGCAGGCTGAGCTGCTCGCGCAGCATTTGCCCGGTCAAAACGCCTGGACTGCCGAGGTCGTGAAGATTCCTCCCTTGGTGATGTACACGGGGCACATGATCGACCAGCCGACGAGGGCTGTACCGAGATTTCCGCTCGCCATTGAGGGGGCCGTGGCCGCCGCGATTCACCAGCGCCTCGAGTCCATTCGACCGCTTGCCTCGTATGGATCGGCAGCCTGCGGCTCTGACATTCTCTGCCTCGAGGCGATGCGCCAAGTCGGCGGTGAAACGCACATCGTCTTGCCGTTCCCGCCAGATGATTTTCTAAGGATCAGCGTGGCTTTCGGTGCGGGCGGCTGGGCCGAACGGTTCGAGCGCGTGCTCGCTGACGCGACCAGCGTAACAATCACCAGCGATCATCGCGCCCACGGCAGCACCGCTACCTTCGAATATGCCAATCTGGTGTTGACAGGCAAGGCGCGCCTGCGAGCGCAGGTGCTCGGGACGGACCTGATCGGTCTCGCGGTGTGGGACGGCAAGCCCGCCACTCACGCAAGCGGTGCGGCCTCGCTCGTGCGGCTGTGGAAATCGCAGCGCATCGATTTGCAAGAGGTACCCATTACGGTGAACTGCACGGTTCCGGCCGCCGCCGCGGCGGATGATTCGGGATCCGGCGATGATGAACAGCTGCCCGTCGGCTTTTCGCACGAGATCCGTGCCATGTTGTTTGCGGACGCCGTGGGCTACAGCAAGTTGAGCGAGGACGAGACGCCCACGTTCATCACGCAATTTTGGGGCGCCGTCGCGGAACTGAACTCACGCACGGTGCAGGGTCCGGAACATGTCGAGACTGCCGGCGACGGCCTCTACATGGTGTTTGGTGGAGTAGCCGAGGCGGGCCGCTACGCCCTGGAGTTGAGCGAACTCGTGACCCGAACCGACTGGCGCGCGCGCGGACTGCCCGCCGGGATGAACATCCGCGTCGCCCTGCATTCCGGACCGGTCTATTGGGGGCGCAACCCCGTCACGGGATTGCCCTTCTACACCGGACCGCACACGAGCCACACCGCCCGCATTGAACCGATCACCCCTCCTGGTCACGTGTATGCCAGCAGCGCATTTGCCGCCGTGGCGGCCGCCAACGGGGTGAGTAATTTCTCGTTGAGCTACGTCGGGCGCATGCCACTCGCCAAGGGTTACGGCACGCATGGCATCTATCACGTGGGTTCGGCCACCCCCTGGGATGAACGCTCCCCTGCGCAGGCGCCTAAAACCTAGGATGCGCTCGCGCGCCGCAGGCGCTCGCTGATCACCTGCATCATGTGCAGGGCAAAGTGCGGCGTCAGTTCGACCAGGCGGAGAAATCTCTTTTTGTCGATGACTGCCAGGCTGCAGTCGGTGGCCGCGCGGGCCGAGGCGCTGCGGGGTCGCTGGTCGATGAGCGCCATTTCACCGAACACGGTGACGGGCACAAGGCGCTCGACCACGGCATCGCCGAGTTCGATGTCGACCGCCCCCTCAACCACGGCAAACATGCAGTCCGCGCCCGGATCTCCCTGTTTGAAAATCGTCTGGCCTCGCTTATAGGGACGAAGGCTCGGCTCGCGACTCAGGAAATCGAACGTTGTTGTCATGGAGCTTTAGTCACCGAAACCTCGGACGTTAGCCGTGGATGATTACACATTCATGACTGACGCAGGGGAGTTGTCCATCGTCAGCCTATTGAGCGCACACAGCCCATTCGATCAACGGCAACAGCGAGTGCGGGAGGGCACTAAAGTGAGTCTCGCGTCCCTGGCGCCGGCCGCACACCAGGTTCGCGGTCTTGAGTACCGCGAGATGCTTGGACACCATGGGCTGGGACACGCCGGCAATGGCGGTGAGGGCGTGCACTGTCTGTTCGCCTTCGCGCACCAAACGCTCAAAGAGTCTCCTGCGGGTGGGGTCCGCGAGTGCCGTGAATAAGTCGTCGCATGCGGCTTGCATGCAAAATCATAACCATTGGGTTATAAGTGGTCAATATGGCATGATTGATGCCGGGTTGACGCAACGGTTGAGCCCCCGGACGCCGTCTTCGGCTTGTCCAATTTAAGGTTTTGGCTGCCGGATAGCGTCAAACAGGTGTGATTTAGCGCACAGGCCGTGCACATTCGGCGCCGATGGGTCCATTTTGTGCGGATCGGTCTCCAGTCTTATGTTGATTAACGATGTACGATTCGGGGCTAAATGGGCTCCTACAGACATCAATGACACGACAAAGGCGCAACCCAAGGGACGACTCCCAGGAAGCGGCCGACCTGTTTCGGTCGATCAAATCCAGAATCGCGCAGCGCGAGAACGGCGCGGACGACGGGATCACTGTCGATCTGGCCCCCCTCTCTACCGAGCCGGTGGGCGACTCCGACACGACCACGGAGGCGGGGGCGCCGGTAGCTGCACCCGAACCTACCGCAAGATTGGGCCGCGGCGATGTGCTGCGGGGTCGATACGTGATCGAGAGTCAGCTGGGCAGCGGCGGGATGGGGACCGTTTACAAAGCTCTGGACCGTTCTCGCAGCGAGCACACCGATACCGATGCGCGGGTGGCGATCAAGGTTTTGCATGAGCAGACGCGCGGGCTCGCAGACGTGCTCTCGAAGCTGCGGCGTGAATTCTATTGTGCGCAAGCGCTATCGCATGAAAGCGTCGTCAAGGTCTTCGAGCTGGATCTGGACCAAGACTTCCCGTTTTTCTCCATGGAGTTCATCGACGGAGAAAATCTCCCCAAGGTGATGCGTAGATTCCATCCGCTGCCGCTGCCCCGCGATTATGTCTGGGCGATCATCCGCGAAGTGGGCGGTGGCCTTGCGCACGCACATGAGCGGCGGGTCATTCATGGCGACATGAAGCCGCAAAACATCATGGTTACCAACAGCGGAGAGGTGCGAATACTGGATTTCGGAACCGCGGGCGACTCGGCCACTGCTTTAACTCCAGCCTATGCATCGTGCGAGCTTTTGGAAGGCAGCGAGCCGGATCCCCGCGACGATCTGTTTGCACTGGCGTGCTTGTCTTATGAGTTGCTCGCCGGAGAACATCCTTTCAAGCATTTGCGTTCCACCGAGGCGCGTACGCTCAAATTGACGCCGCGGCGTCCGCCCGGACTCACGGGCCGGCAGTGGAAAGCCGTTACTGCGGCATTGGCCTGGACGCGCGCGAATCGTCCTCGCTCGGTGCGCGAGTGGCTTGGCGAGCTGAATCTTGGCAGTGAGCCCTTGGGCCCCATGCCCCGGCCCGAGGACGTGAAGCGGATGTCCATCATGAAGGGCGGGATGGCCTCCGCGCTCATCGCCTTGTCCGCCGTCGTTGTCGCCGGCGGGATTACCTGGGCGCTGCTCAGCCGTCCGAAGTCACCCGCGGTCGCCGTGGTCGAAGCCGCAGACCCCGACGACACCGTCCCTGCTTCCACGGCTTTGAATTTGGACAAGCTGGTGCGTGAGGCCGAGGCCGATGACACGGCAACTCAACCTGCGGCCGAGGCGCCTCAGATCTTGCCTAAGGAACGGGCCCCAGCCCCAACACCACCGCGACCGGTCGACACCACCGAGAGGATCGGTTTTGTATCCGCGGCCTACGCGATTCGGCCCGGTCAGAAATTCGCGGAGATCCGTGTGCATCGCTCGACAGGATCCAAGGGCACCACAAGTTTCCAATGGCGGACGGAACCGGGCACGGCGTTACCCGGCACCGACTTTGTGCCGCAAGCGCCCACGACGACGTTTTTCCCCGCCGGCGTGCGTACGGTCAGTCTCTTTGTGAAAATCATTCCCGACGCTTCTCGAAAACACCCCCAGGTGTTCTACGTGGTCCTCGGCGATCCCAGCAACGGCAGCGCATTGACCAAGTCATCCAAAGCCTCGGTATCGCTCTATCCATGAGTTCGAGGCCGCCGCGATACGGGGTGGCGCGGATGATCTCGAAGTTAGGACTCGGCTCGCGTACTCAAGCGGCGAGGTGGGTGCGCGAAGGCCGCGTTAGCGTCAATGACCGGGTGGTGACGGACCCCGAACACCCCGTGAGCCGCGGCGTCGATCGAATCAAACTGGATGACCGAGAGGAGGCGCCGCCGCGCATGGTCATCATGCTCAACAAACCGCGTGGACTCCTGACCACGACAAGCGATGAACAGGGCCGCGATACGGTCTACAGCTGCTTTAAGGAAGCTGCTCTGCCCTGGCTCGCACCGCTCGGAAGACTCGATAAAGCCAGCGAGGGCCTGCTGCTGTTCAGCAATGATCCTACGTGGGGTAACCGCGTGACTCGCTCCTCTTCCGGCCTCGACAAAAAATATCATGTGCAAATTGATCGGGTGCCCGATGCGGGATTGCTCGCGAGTCTTGAGCAGGGTGCGACTCACGATGGGGAACTGCTCTGCGCAAAATCCGCCCGCTGCGTACGCAGCGGCCAAAAAAATGCTTGGCTTGAAATCGTGCTTGACGAGGGTCGCAATCGGCAGATACGCCGCTTGCTCGGCGCGTTTGACATCGCGGTGCTGCGCTTGATTCGGATCTCGATCGGCCAGTTGCAGTTGGGGGATCTGGCCAAGGGGCAATGGCGCGCGCTGACGGCGCAGGAGATTGCACGCTTAAGCCGCTGAGGCTTAGGTTATCGATACGGGCATCTCGTTAGCTGTGGCAGGCTTTACCGTGATCGGCCCGATTGCCTTTGGCGATCGCGTCCGCCTCTGACATGTATGCGCCCTTCTTGGTCTTGCCGTACCAACGATCCGAGGGGCAGTGATACACCTTGCTACTGGTATTGACCCACACCTGACCGGCCCCGCCGCCGGGGGCTTGCGCGGCCTCAGGCGTAGTGGCCGGCTTCGACGCCGCAGGGGGAGCAGCAGGCACGACCGCAGGAGCAGCCGCAGTAGGGGCTGCGCTTGCTGCAGGAGCGGCGGGGGTCGCAGCGTACCAATCTTGCACTCCCTTGTGTCCGTGGCAGGCGCCCCTCTTCGTGGCTCCTGTCCAATAGCTCCCATCTTTGCAGAGGCCGGTGGCACCCGCTGGAGCGCCCGCGGGAGCTTGCGCCAGCGCGGCGGCGGCAACCAGCAAGGCGGCAAAGGCTGAAAAAATCTTAACGCTACGCAACATGATCATTCCTTTTATTCAATGCTTATTTCAATGCGCCAAAGACCTTTGAAACAATCGCGCTGCCCGCGGCTGCCGGATTTTGCCGAATGGCGTGCTCTTCTTCGCCGATCATCAAGTACAAGCCGTCCAGCGCCTTGTCGGTGACGTATTGCTCGATGTTCGCGGCATCACCCTTGAGTACGCCGAGCTTGGCGGCTTTGCCGGCGAATTCATCATATTTTTGGGCCAATCCCACCCGATTGGTGACCTGCGTGACGATCGGCAGAAATTTTACCGAGAGCGGCGCAACAGTCTTCGCGCGAAAGAATTGAGTCACTGAATCATCGCCGCCCGTAAGGATTTTTTTGGCATCCTCGATCGACATTGATTTGACAGCCCTCACCAAAAGTTCTTTTGCTTGCGGTACCGCTTGCTCGGCCGCGTGGTTCATCGCCGCGACCAGGTCGTCGGCATCCTTGCCATGCCCCATCAGGCGCATCGCGCCGGCAACCTCTTTCAGCGCGGGCGGCAGAGGAATTTTCACCTTGGGGTCGTTGAAAAACCCTCCAGGCACGCCGAGCTTAGCGATGGCGGAGGCGGCGCCGTCGGTAAGCGCGCCCTTGATCCCGCGTGCCGCATCCTGGTTGGTCAAATCGGCAAGTTGTAGCGCGGAAGCTGACGCTAACAGAACGCAGCTCATGAGTGCCGCAACGGCGAGCGACCGGGAAATGGACAGGTCCCTGACTGACGCTAACTGCATGACGTGATTCGCAAATTGAGACCGAAATGGTGGATCGCTCAGGCAGGCCAATCATAGCCAATAGTCTGGTCGACGCCCAATCATTTTGTCGGACCTGTGGGGCCCGGGAATGCGCAGGTTGCTATTTGTTAACGTCGGGTGTGGCGGCGGCCGTTGTAGTTGCGGTTGCTGCTTCGGGCGTGGGCATCTCGGCCTCGAGGCCCACGGTGGCGATGACGCCATCGGCCTTTTGCAACACCTCGCGGGCGTAGTCCCAGTGGATGGCGACGGTGGTCTCGCCGACCGCTGCCTTAAGCAGATCGGAAAATTGATCGATGTCGGGTTCGAAGCTCTGGCCTTGCGCGTCCACGGGGGGATGGGCTTCGAGCAGGAGTTCGCCGTCGACCCATGCCACTTTCACCGGCACGTTGATGAGGCGCACCGGCGTGCCGACCGGGATCAGCGGGAATAGCGCTTCGACATCGCTGGGATACATGCGTACGCAGCCGTGGGTGACGGCGAGTCCCACGGCGATCGGATTGTTGGTACCGTGAATGAGGTAGGTGCCATTGCCGGCGGCGAGGCGCATGGCATAGGCGCCGAGGGGATTGTCGGGGCCTGGTCCCACCTTGGGCGGCAGCGGATCGCCTGCCTCGGCGTGTTCTTTACGCACCGACTCGGGAGGGAACCAGGTCGGATTCTTTTCCTTCTGGATCACGTGGGTGAGGCCGAGCGGCGTGCGCCAGTCCATCTTGCCGATGCTGACGGGATAGGTGATCACTTCGATGGGAGCGCCGCGCTTCGGCTTCGGGTAATAGTAGAGGCGATGCTCGGGAAGGTTGACGACGATTCCTTCGTGCGGGCCGGGCGGCAGAATGTGGCGTCCCGGAACCACCAGTTCCTTGTCTGCGCCGGGCAACCAAGGATCGACGCCGGGATTGACCCGGATGATTTCTTCGGAGCCCAGGCTGTACTTCCTCGCCAGATCGTAGAGAGTGTCCTCGTACACGGTTTTGATGGTCTGGTCTTCGCCGACAACGGTGTCGTCGGGCTTGGCGAGCGTATAGGTTGTCGCATTCGCGGAAGTTATGGCCGCGCAGGTCAGCAGAAAAAGATGAGCGGACGGCGCCGCGAGGCGACTTAGATTGAAGATTTTCACCTAGGCTAGCGTAGCACGTGCCTGACTCATTTTAGCACGGTATCCTTGTCGGCTCATCTTTGCGGGAGAGCCGGGATGATTACAGCAGCAATCGGCAAGGGCCGCGCTGACCTGCGTCAATGCATGATCTTGGCCTGGCTGGTGCTGCTCGCGCCGACGCTGCGGGCGCAGGAGAATGCTGATTGGACCACGCCCATCGCGCCGTTTCGCATCGCCGGCAACCTTTACTACGTGGGCGGCAAGGATCTGGCGTCTTATCTGATCGTCACGCCTCAGGGCGACATCCTCATCAATTCGAACCTCGAGGGTTCGGTCCCGCTCATCCGCGCGAGCGTCGAGCAACTGGGATTCAAATTTAAGGACATCAAGGTGCTGCTGATCAGCCATGCGCACTGGGATCACGATTCGGGCAGCGCTCAGATCATCAAGGAGACCGGCGCCAAGTACATGGTGATGGACGGCGATGTGGATGTCGTCGAAAGCGGTGGGGCCACGGACTTTGCTTATGGGGCGGAGCATCGCTACAGCGCCGCGAAAGTGGATCGCGTGCTGCATGATGGCGACGAGGTGGGGTTGGGGGGAGCTGTTCTGACCGCGCGCAAGACCGCCGGCCACACTCGGGGATGCACCACCTGGACCTTGCAAGTGATGCAAGGTGGCCGACCCTTAAATGCCGTCATTGTCGGCAGCTGGAATGTGAACCCGGGGTTTCGGCTGGTGGACCGCGCGGGCGAATCGGCGTCGTATCCTGGAATCGCGGACGATTATCGGCGCACCTTCGCGACGCTGAAGGGGCTTAAGTGCGATATCTTTTTGGGAGCGCACGGCGCGTACTTCGGCATGCTGGAAAAATTGCAGCGGATGAAGCCAAGTGCCGCGGAAAAGGGTGGCGCAGCAAGCGTATGGATCGACCTGCGTGGGTATCAAGCGGCGGTCGCGGAACGCGAGCAGGCGTTCGAACAAGAACTCAAGCGGCAGGAGCAAGAACAGTGAAGGGAATTTTACATGCGTAAAGTCGGCCAGCGGTAGGATGTCAAATTCTAACGCGCGACTGCTGGCCGCCGACGAACCGCCGGCATTTCTCGAGATCGCCGCTCAGGGAGCGAGCAATTTCGTGATCGTGGTCGATCACGCCGGCTCGAGGATTCCTCGCGTACTGGCTAATTTGGGACTGCCGCCGGCGGAATTGAAACGTCACATCGCGTGGGACATCGGTGCGCTCGGGGTGGCTCGGCGAGTGGCGGCGGCGCTGGGAGCGCCGTTGGTGGCGCAAAATTATTCCCGGCTGGTGATCGATTGCAACCGGGATCCCGCAGTGGAGAGCTCGATCCCGCTCATTAGCGAGACCAGCAAGATCCCCGGCAATCGCACCTTAAGCGCGGGTGAGCGCGCGGCCCGTCGCGCGGCGGTGTTTGACCCCTACCACGGCCGCATTACTGAGCTTCTCGATGAACGGCTCGCGGCGGGCCGCACCACCATCCTGGTGGCGCAACACACCATGACCGATGTCTATCATGGCGTGCGGCGCGCGATGCACGCCGCGGTGCTGTATAACCGCGATCGACGGTTTGCGGGACTCATGCTTGATAAGCTGCGGCGGGACCCTGGCTTGGTGGTCGCGGACAACGAGCCCTACTTCGTCAGCGACGAGACCGATTACACGGTGCCTCATCACGCGGAGGCGCGCTCGTTGCCCTATGTGGAAATCGAGATTCGTCAGGATTTGGTGACCGGCGAGGGGGGACAGGCTGAATGGGCGGCGCGCATCGCGCAGGCGCTCCAAGATGCCGAAAGGGAATTTAGTTGACTTCGCAAGATCTGCACCGTCCCCTGTTGCGACTCGCGTAGCCTCCGGCGGATGCGTGCAGTAATGCTTCGACTCACTCAAGCGTCAGCGTGCGCGGGCATGGCGGTGTGCCTGGTACATGGCGAGGCCGCTTTCGCGTCCGCACCCGCACCCGCAAAATTTGCGACCCTCGATGCAGCCCTCGCGCAACTTCAAAGCGCGCAACCCGCCGCCGCGGCGACGTCGCTCAAAGTTCTGACCGTCAGGGATCCGCAAAACGCCGCCGCCTGGCGCGCACTGGGCATTGCCGAGCTCATGCTGGAGCACTTTGATGCCGCCGTGGCCGATTTTCAACACGCCCTGTCGATTCAGCCCGATTCGCCGCGCATCTTTTATAAGCTGGGCGACGCCTACGCGGCGAAGCACGACACCGAACATGCGTTCGAATGGCTGTCGCGCGCGCAAGCCAGCCATCGCTACGACATGACTGAAATCTCCGCGGATCTGCACTTGGTCGGCCTGCGCAGCGATCCGCGCTTTAATGCGCTCTTGCCGAGCGCGGCAGATTTCGAGCAGCCCTTCGTCGAACCGGTGAAAATCATCCGCGAGTGGCACGGCGAAGCCGCAGGCGATCAATTCGGCTGGATCGCCCGCAACATCGGTGACGTCGACGGCGACGGCATTCCCGACATCGTCACCTCCGCGCCCACGCACGGTGGTCACACCGGCCGCATCTACGTGTATTCGGTCGGCACCGGCAAGCTGCTCTGGACAGCGGACGGCGCTCCGGGCGATGAACTCGGCTCCGGGGTGGAAGGCATCGGTGATGCCAATGGTGACGGCATTCCCGACGTCGCTGCCTCCGGCCCCTCCGCCGCCGGCGTCGCCTATATGTACTCCGGCCGCGATGGCCACATCTTGCAAACCTTCAAGTCCACACGCCGCGACGA
>DASWUU010000089.1:0-1609 GCA_036401515.1 Steroidobacteraceae bacterium | reverse complement strand
GTCTCATCCACTCGGGAGCGCAGTTGCTGAACTTGCGGACTTTGATCGTTCGCGACCTTGCCCAACAAGCCTTGTACGTCGTCGGTAAGATGTTGCAGTTCTTGCGTTTTGTTCATACGGGCCTCTTTGCTGCCTTTGTGAGTGAAAGCATACTGTTGCAAGGGGGCACGTTCGTCTGTAGGCGGATACGCTCAACTCGGGGTGCGAAATCTCACAAATTCCACACATGAGGCCACGCGCTCGCCGGTTCGTTGTTCCTCAAGGTGTGTGCGGCGCACTCGCACGGGTATTCGACGAGCCGGTCGATAACGTGGTGGTCATCGAGCATTCGCTTTACGCACGTGCTCACTTGAACATGAGCGCCACCACGCGCCCCAACCGCATTTTACTTAGCATCAGCGGTGCGCGATTCATCGCCAATGATGAACTGCTGTTGCACGAGTATTTTCATGTCATCCGTCAATGGCGCCCCGGCCATTTGACGCGATGGCGATATCTTATGGAGTCAGCGCGCTGCGGATATTGGAACAATCGATACGAGCGCGAAGCACGCGAGTTCGCCGCCGCCTTGTTGGGCAGGTACCGAGAATACCTTCGCGAGAATCAGTGAATCCGCCGGCCGAGCCAGTCGCTCATCGTCGTGCTGACGAGATCGGGCGCGTCTTGCTGCACGAAATGTCCGGCACCCGGAATGGTGACCAGAGTGAAATCCTTCTCGACTAAGTCCCAAGTGCCGCTCAGTGCCCCGGGCAGCAGCGCTTGATCGGCAAGCCCATGGAACTCAAGCACCGGAACCGTGACCTTGGGCAGGGGCGACGGAGTTAGGGCCGCCGAGTCCTGGTCGGGACGGGGGTAATTCGCTCGATAGTAATTCAGCATGGCTTCGAAATCAGAGCGCTTGAATGCTTCAATATAGTGCGCGCGTGCCGCATCGTCTTTCACCCAGGCAGCCAACTTTTCCGCACTCAGCGTTTTTTCGGCGCCGGCCTTCTGAAAGTTAAAGGCGTACTGACTATTCTTGCGCTGCTCGGAATTGGTCTTGATTTCACGCTGAATGCCGCTGGGATGCGGCAGATTCAGTATGACGAGGGCTTGGATCCATTCAGGGTGGGTCATGGCGAGAGTCCAGGCCACCGCGCCGCCCCAATCGTGTCCTACGATCACGGCATTGCTGCGGCCTTCGGCCTTGATGACAGCGCCGATGTCATTCACCAGCAAAGGCATGGCGTATTGCTCGATACCGGCTGGGCGGTCCGAGAGGTCGTAGCCGCGCTGATCCACCGCGATGACGCGATAGTGCGCGCCCAAGACCTCCATCTGCTTGCGCCAGGTGTACCAGAAGTCGGGAAATCCGTGGATCATGACAATCAGCGGGCCTTTCCCCAAGGCGACATAATGGATTTTGACCCCGCTCGAGTCTGCGTCGTGATGCTCGACCCGCTCCCAGAGATCTTTCGGCGGTGAATCTTTCGCGCTCGAGGCCGCAGCCACGGCAAACATCGCCAGAATCAAGCCGGCGCAAACACCGTTTATTGTTCTCATGCCGGCTCCCTCCGAAGGAAACTCAGCATAGCAGACGGAGGGTTTGCTAGCCTTATACTGGGCGCCA
>DASWUU010000088.1:0-27097 GCA_036401515.1 Steroidobacteraceae bacterium | reverse complement strand
TCTTGGACCGGCGGCGGCTGCGGCTCGGCCGGCGGGGTGCTCCCCGCCAGAGTTGGCACGATCGCCGAGGCGCTGGCATCGCTCGTCTCGCGGGCGAGCATGGCGTCGACCTCGGATTCCAGTGCCTCGAGCCGCTTCAGCAGCGCCGGATGATCGGCAAAGAATCCCGTCGATTCATCGATATGCGAGATCACATGGTCGATGGCGCGCACCGCTTGCTCGAGCGTGGCAAGGCCCTCATCCGACAAGCCGCGGCCGCTATCGAAAACCTTGCGCATCACATGATTCAAAGGCTCGGTGATGCGAATGCCCTGACGGGCTTCGGCCATCTGGGAGCTGCCGCTCAAGGTGTGAATGGCGCGATATACCGACTCGGGCAATTCATGCGGCGCCGGCTGGCCAGCGCGCTTGTTCAGGTATTCGAGGATTTCCCGCAGATGACTTGAGGTCTCCTTGGCATAGATGTCATGCAGTGCCGGATCCATGCCCGGTTGTTGGACCGCGGGATCCGCCGTCGCCGGCGGTGCCGCGGCGCTCGCCGGTGCAGCGCCACCCCAGCTGGCCGCGGCAATATTCGCATCCGATGCGGCACGGTCCTCAGGCGCGACAGCGGCTTTTGCCTGCTCCGGATCGCGACCGTCGGCAAAGGCGAATGCGCGGCTCATCAGCGCCTCTACGGGCGTGGAACTTTGCCGGCCGGTTTCCAGTTGCTCGACCAATTGAGGCAGCGCGGCGACGGCATTGCGCAGCAGCGCCATCATTCCGGGCGTACGCGACAGCGTTTTGTCGATGATACGGTTCAGCAAGTTCTCGATCGACCAGGCGAACTCCGCGATGGTGCGGGCGCCGACCATGCGCCCGCTGCCCTTCAAGGTGTGAAAGCTGCGCCGTATCGAGGATAAGGATTCAAAATCCATGGGATTTTGATCCCATAGCGGGAAGCTCTGTTGCACCGACGCGATTTCTTCCTTGGCTTCCTCGATGAAAAGCTCGACGAACTGTGGGTCCACCGAGTCAGGCGTCGGTATCACGATCAGCGGATTGGTTGCCGCGTGAGCGCGCTTGGTGCGCTCCATGGCAATGGTGTCCGCCGGATCGAGCTTCATGGTCTCGGCCGCTTCGCTCCTGGTGAGGCTCAAATCGGGCACGCGCGCGATGGCCTCGTCTTCCATCAGGGTCTGAAGGCAGGTCTCGGCGTTGTCCAGCATGTACCACGGGTCAGTGCGCCCGTTCTGCAGCGTCTCCATGTAGTACTCGATGCTGACGATGGCATCGGCAACTCGCTCCAACCGTTGCGGATCCGGCGGCGGCGCGCCCGGCTCGACGAGCTTGCGGACCTGCGAGCCGATTGCATCCATCAGTTCCACCGCGCGGACCTTGCCGAGCATGAGCAGGCCCGCGGTAATGCCTCGCAGCAGCTGCGGCACATTGTCGAGGCCTTGCGGCGAGAACTCGTTGGGCTTCTGTACGGCGGTGGAGACCGCCTCCTTGATGCGCGCCATGTTCACGATGCATTCGCGCAGCACCGCTTCGCTGACTTGCCTGAATTCATGGTCTTGGGTCTGCCCGCCATCGGCCGCGGCTTGCTCGCTTTGCGCCGGCAGGATGAGCCGCACCAGCTGATCGTCCAGGCTATCCTCTACCGACAGCAGAACGCCGGCAACCCGCTCCAAGGAGTCCTCCGGAGGCGGCTTGCCCTCTTCGACGATTTGCGCCAGCGCCGAAATTTCATCTTGCACGCGTTTGCGCAGCTCTCCTAGGCCCAGTACGCCCAGCGTATCGCTGATCTTTTTCAAGAGTTCGAGCTGCGGCAGCAGCTCAGCACTTTGACCGCCGCCGCGGCGCACGAAAATATCCAGTACGTCCTTGACCTTCGAGAGGTCTTCCTTGATGGCCGCCGCGACCGTGCGCATCAATTTGACGCTCGGCGCGGATAGGCTTTCGCGTTCCTCCTCGATCGTGTCATCGACCGGGAGCAGCTCTGCCAGCTTGAACGAGGCGCGCACCGCGGAGATGCGTCCGCCGCTGCTGGTCGCACGCGCGACGTAGTAGAGCAAATTATTCAACAGGTCGATCGGCGGATCCTCGCAGTAGCGCGCCTCGCCGAGTTCGTACAATGCCTTGATCTGGCGGTCAGCTTGGCCGAGCAGACGCTTCAGCGTCGCGCTGCCTTCCAGTCCATTGGCTCGCACCGCTTCCAGCACGGCACCGGTGACCCACCACAATTGGAACACCGGTTGCGTGGTGGCGACCTGTTCCAGCTTCTCCGTCACTTTCGCCAGGATTTCCAAATTCTGCACGGTGCGCTCACCGCGGATGTAGCCGAGCAGACCGATTTGGAATCGAGGCCGCAGGCGCCGTGCCCATTGCGCCACAGTGATCGACTGCTCGCCCTGGGTGAGCTGAGGCTGCGCATTTTGATCGGACTTCAAATTCAGCAACAGCAACGTGCCTTCGGACAACAACGGGCTGCCGCGCACAGATCTCAAGTCGTTAAGCAGCGGCAGGAGCACCAGTGCCAAATCTCGGCCGCCCGACAAGACTCGTTCCAGATACGTGGGCAACTGCACCATGGCGCGCATCAAGGCATCCAGGCCATCAACCTGGCGCTTCTGATCGCTCCCGGAGCTCAGCAAGTATCGCGTGACGTGTTCCATTTCCTCTGCGAGCAATGCCGCGCCGTAGACTTCCACCAGTCGCAGCACGCCATGCGCAGAGTGCAGCTGATCAGCGCATTTCTCGAGCAGCACGCGCTGGTCGGGC
The DNA here is from genome assembly GCA_036401515.1 of Steroidobacteraceae bacterium. GTDB lineage: Bacteria > Pseudomonadota > Gammaproteobacteria > Steroidobacterales > Steroidobacteraceae > Bog-1198. Next base: position 24,334 of record DASWUU010000088.1, on the reverse strand, counting down.
CGCTCCGCATAAGCCTCAAGGGAGGCACGCGCATCGTTCAAGGTCGCGTTGAGCTCCTTGGCGACGATGTGCAGGGTTTGAGAACTGATATCAGTCATGCGAGAAACGCCGGGAGCCTAAGCGCCGATGCCGCTGGCCTTGCGCATTTTTCCGGGAGCGGCCGGGGGGGCCGCGTCGGGGACCGCCGCTAGCTTCGGCGAGGGTGAAAGCGGGGGGGCGTGCGCGGGCCCGGAGCTCGCCTTGGGACCGCCGCTATAGTCCGGCAACCTAAATCCCGCCACCGATTTTCTCAATTGCGCGGATAGCGCCGCCAGCTTGGCGATCGAGGTAGAGGTCGCGGTCGAGCCTTCCGCGGTCTGCGAGGAGATCTCGCGCACCACTTGCATGTTCTTAGAAATGTTCCCTGACACCGCCGCTTGCTGGCGGGCGCTCGCGGAGATGTTCTGCACCAAGCTCGCGATCTGGTTCGAAACCTGCTCGATTTCGCCCAGTGCTGCGCCGGCATTTTCCGCCAGCAGCGCGCCGCCCACGACATCCGTGGTGCTGCGTTCCATGGACACCACCGCCTCGTTGGTATCGGTTTGGATGGTGCGCACCAGCACTTCGATCTGCTTGGTCGCATTCGCCGCGCGCTCGGCCAATCGCTGCACCTCGTCGGCCACCACGGCAAAGCCGCGGCCGGCTTCGCCCGCCATGGAGGCCTGAATCGAGGCATTCAGCGCCAGAATATTGGTCTGCTCGGCGATATCGTTGATCAATTCGACGATGTTGCCGATCTCCTGCGAACTCTCGCCCAGGCGCTTGATGCGTTTACTGGTCTCCTGAATGGTCTCGCGTATCGCGTTCATGCCATCAATGGTACGCCGTACGGCATCGCCGCCCTTGTGCGCCACATCGACCGAATGGCGCGCGACATCGGAACAGCGCTCGGAATTGCCCGACACCTCTTCGATCGAAGCCGCCATATCGGCCATGGATTCGCTGGCCGAGGAGATCTGGCGCGACTGCGCGCTGCTGGCTTTCGCCATGTGGGCCGCAGCGCCTTGGGTTTGCTTGGCGGCGCTGTCGAGCTGAATGGCGCTATCGTTGATGGTGGTGACGAGTTCGCGCAGCGCCTCGATGGCGTAGTTGATCGAATCGGCAATGGCGCCGGTAATATCCTCCGTCACCGTTGCCTGCACGGTCAGATCGCCGTCCGCGAGGCTCGACAGCTCATCCAGCAAGCGCATGATGGCTTCTTGATTGCGTTCATTTTCACGTACGCGCAGTTCGTTGTTGCGGCGCTGATCGGCGGTCTGCAAATAGGTCCAGGCGAGTGCGCCCAGCAGCAGTACCGTTACCACCAGCAACGCAAGGATCAAGCCCTTGAAGCCGCCGCCGCCCTCTTCCCGGGGCGAGGTGCCCGCCGTTTGCGTGGCGAGGGTGTTCGCGAGGGAAGGTAGCGTGCGCGCCGCGGCTTGAGCCTTCGATAGCGCCTCGGCCGCACCGATCGCTTTGCGCACGCTGGCGGTGTATTGCTGATTGCGCTGTACGACGGTTTTCAGACGTTGTTCGGGATCCGCACCGGTCACCCGTTGAATCGGGATGCCGGACTCCTCGCCCGACAGGGCGCGGATGACTTGATTTAAGAACTCCAGGCTGTCCGCCAGGCGCTGCGCGCTCGGCGCGGCATCGCTGACGCCGGCGCCTAAGCCGTTCAGCTCCTGCTGGATGCGCTGTACCGCGAGCTCGAAGCGCTCCAGAAACCGGCTCATTCCCTCGAGCTTTTGCACACCCACCGAGCTACCTAGATCGCCGAGCTCCGACAACAGCTTCGGCGCCAGCTCGCGCACTTCTTGGTTGGCTGCCTGGATCGCTTCGACGGCGGGACGAGCCTGCGCCACGGCGTTCACCCCATCATTGAGCTTTCCCCAAGAAGCGGGATCGCCGATGTTGGGTGCCGCGGCACGCAGCCCCTTCAGGCGCGCGGCGCTCTTTTCCAAAGCATCGAAGGCGCTCGCCTCACCGCGCAAGGCGTTTTGCGCCTCGAACGGTATGCGCTGTACCACCAACGACAATTGCTCCGCAGGCGCCGCCACCGGCGCGGCGCTGCGGCCCATCGCCGTGAGTATCGCGACGGCGAGCAGGCACAGCAGCAGAAGCCCGGCCAGTATCGGCAGCAAATTGATATTGGGTGCTGGTGTGTCGTTTCGCTTAGTCGTCATTTTAAATTCACTTACCCTAGCTTGCCGCCTGCAGGAAGCTCTGGCTCTCCACCAGACTCTTCAAGCTCAAGACCGGCCAAACCTCGCCCCCGCGCCGAAAGGCGCCGGCAAGATAGCTATCGCAACGGATCACGGTCGGCGGCGCTTCGGCGTTGAATTCCGATTCCGCAAAACGCCGAAACCCCAAAACCTCATCGACCATCAGCCCGGCCGGAATATCGCGGTGATTGACCACGACAATACGCGTGTTGCGCCCCGGCGTCGTCGCACCGCTTCCCAAGAATTGACGCAAGTCCAGCATGGGGATCAGTGCCCCGCGAACGTTGGCCAACCCTTTCACCCAGCTCTTGGTGCCTGGTATGCGGGTCACGACCGCGGGATACCCCAGCACTTCGCGTGTCTCCTCGCGGGCCACCAAAAAAGTTTCGCCGCCCATGCGAAACGCGACTCCAACCCATTCCTGCCCCGTTTCGGCCTCGGCAACACTGCTCGCGGCCACCGTTCGGCTGCGCTTTTCCAGTTCCTTGAGCAATTCGAATGGTCGGTCGCGCAAACCGCGCAGGCTTGTTTCAGACCCGCTGGTCGTACTCGTCATGTGGCCAAAGCGGCCTGCGCCTTCTCCACCAATGCCTGCGCCGAGACGGGTTTGACCAAGTAATCGACAGCCCCTTGCCGCAGTCCCCACACCCGATCAGTCTCCTGACCCTTGGTCGTTACCATGATAATGGGGATCAGGCTGGTTTCAGGATCGTTGATCAGCATACGGGTGGCCTGATACCCATTGACCCCGGGCATGACGATGTCCATGAAAATGAGATCCGGCTTCATTTCCTTGGCCTTGCGTACGCCCTCTTCCCCGTTTTCGGCCGCAGCCGTTCTGAAGCCGTGCTTTTCCAGCGCTTTTTGCATGACGAACACCTCGGTGGGCGAATCGTCAACAATGAGAATCAGTGCCATCTTAGTATTCTCCGTCATTTTCCGACGTGAGCTTCGATTGCTCCCAACAACTCGTCTTTGGTAAACGGCTTGGTCAAATAATGTTCCGAGCCAACGATGCGGCCGCGCGCGCGATCGAACAAGCCATCCTTGCTCGATAGCATAATCACTGGAATTTGTTTGAACACCTTATTGTGCTTGATCAGCGAGCAGGTCTGGTAACCATCGAGGCGAGGCATCATGATGTCCACGAAAACGATGTCCGGCTGGTGGTCTGCGATCTTGGACAGGGCGTCGAAACCATCGACGGCCGTGAACACTTCGCAGCCCTCCTTGGTCAGAAGAGTTTCAGCGGTGCGGCGAATGGTCTTGCTGTCATCGATGACGAGAACCTTGAGACCCGTGAGTTTCGGCTTGCCGCTGGTGATCATGCTCTCCAAGAGTGCGTAGGTGCTGGAATCCTGTGGCTTTTTAACATATCCAGGTCTCGCAAGCCACGGTACGGAGTCGACATTTCGAGGCATACCAACGTAAACAACGGTGGCCTGGTTCACAGTTTCCCCAAGAGAGCAGGCGGCTTGGCGGCTTGCGCTAGACTGGAGGTATGAGGATGTCGTCTCGAGTGCGTCTCGTCGTGGTCATGGATCCGATCGGAGCCATCAAGCCGGCGAAGGACAGTACGCTGGCCATACTGGTCGCCGCACAGTCGCGAGGCTGGGAACTCTTCTACGTTGAGCTCCAAGACATCTGGCTGCTGGACGGCATCGCCTGGGGCCGGCTCGCGCCTTTGGCAGTTTCCGACGAGCCGAACCGCTGGTACTCGTTAGGGGAGCGGGTCAGCAGCAAACTAGGCGAATTCGACGTGATCCTGATGCGCAAGGACCCGCCGTTCGACACCGAATACATTTACAGCACTTATATCCTGGAGCGAGCGCAGCTCCAAGGCGCGCTCGTTTGCAACCGCCCGCAGGGCTTGCGGGACATGAACGAGAAGGTCTATACGGCCTGGTTTCCGGAGTGCTGCGCCCCCACGCTCATCACGCGCAGCATGCAGGATATGGGCGAGTTCCTGCGCGAGCACGGCAAGGCGGTTTGCAAGCCTTTGGACGGCATGGGGGGCAAATCCATTTTCGTTCTCGAACAGGGCGACAAGAACCGCAATGTTGTGTTCGAAACCCTGACCGGTTACGGCACCCGCTACGCCATCGTGCAGCGCTACTTGCCTGAAATCGTCACGGCGGGCGATTGCCGCATCATTCTCATCGATGGCGAGCCGGTCCCATTTGCCCTGAAGCGCGTGCCGGCACCTGAGGACAACCGCGGCAATCTGGCGGCGGGTGCAAGCGCACAGAGCCGCCCCTTGAACGACCGCGATCGGTGGCTGTGCACCCAGATCGGTCCGGCGATGCGCGCGGCCGGAATGATCTTCGTAGGACTGGATGTCATCGGGGATTACGTGACTGAGATCAACGTCACGAGTCCCACCGGGATTCGAGAACTAAACAAGAAGCACGATGTCGACATTGGTGGCATGCTGGTGGAGGCAATTGACAGAAACTTGGGCGGCGCGTGACTTCCGACATGCTTCAGACGGCAGATGCTGTGCAGGGCAACGATATGCTGCGTACCGGCCTGCCGCCGGCCAACGACCGCATGCTCACCACCTGTTTTCTGGCGGCGTTGTTGCACGGAATCATCATTTTGGGTGTGAGCTTCTCATCGAGCAGCAGTTCTTCCGGAGATGAAGGGGCGCCGGGTCTCGAGGTTGTGCTCGTGAACGATCGCGCACCGAGCGCCGCAAATAATCCGAATGCCGCCTATTTGTCGCAGCGGACCCAGATAGGGTCGGGCAATACGCTTAAAAAAGAACGCAGCCTCATTCCCAAGTCATCCCTGATGCCGGTGGATCGCGCCGGTGTGCCCAGCGGTGAAGGGCTGGACACGCAGCGATCCAGCGCGGACACGGGCGCGGAGGAATTGGTCACGACGCAGAGTCCTTCGCAAAAGATCTTCTACTTCGCCGCTTCCGCCGCGGCCAAGGACGTCGCGGAGCTGCCGCTCCTGCTCGAGAAACGCCCCGATCTTGCCATGACCCCGAATGATGACGGCGTCGAATTGCGCATCCGCGGTGAGGCGAAACACGAGCTGTGGATCGCCGCGGACACGCGCGAGTCCGATGTCGCGGTGTACCTGGACGGCTGGCGGCGCAAAATCGAGCGTGTCGGCACCATCAATTTCCCGGATGTCGCACGCCGCCAAAAGCTCTCCGGTACACCGGTCATCGAAGTAACGATCGGCGGCGACGGCAAGCTGCTGCAGACCATTGTCCGGCGCAGCAGCGGCGATGCGGAAATAGACGAAGCCGCCATGCGCATTTTGAAGCTGGCCGCGCCGTTCGATCCCTTTCCCCCCGAGCTGTCCAAAAAGCATGACCAGATACGCATCGCGTACGAGTGGCAATTCCTGGGCGGCGCTTCGCAGGGGGGCTCGGTGTTCTATTCCGAGCCCGCCAAGCCTTAAAGCCATGAGCGATGCGGAGTATCTGACCAACCAGCTGCTGATCGCTATGCCCTACATGGGCGATCCGAACTTCTCGCATACCGTGGCGCTGATCTGCGATCACAGCTCGAAAGGCGCCCTGGGGATAATACTGAACAAACCGCTACCGATGCGCATGGGTGAGGTTTTTGAGCAGTTGCAGATCAAGCTCGACAAAGGACCCTTGCGCGAGCGTCAAGTATTGCGCGGCGGACCCATGCAGACCGACCGGGGCTTCGTGGTTCATCGCCCGGCCGGGGAATGGGATTCGACGCTCAAGGTTTCTGATGCGCTGCATGTCACCACGTCGCTCGATGTCCTGGCCGCCATGGCCCGCGGCGAGGGTCCTAAGGAGGCATTCGTCGCCTTGGGCTATGCCGGTTGGGACGGCGGCCAATTGGAGCACGAGATTCGCGCCAATGCGTGGCTCAGTGCGCCGGTGGATTTAGGATTGATATTTGAATTGCCCTTCGAGTCGCGCTGGGAAGCCGCGGGCCGCCTTCTGGGTGTGGAGTTGTCGCGCATGAGTCCCACCGGCGGAAATGCCTGAAGCGACCCAGCCGAAGATCGTGCTGGCTTTTGATTTCGGCCTTCGGCGGATCGGCGTCGCCTGCGGCGATACGTTGAGCCGCAGCGCTTCGGCGTTGCAAGCCATACCCTCAAGGGCGGGCGGCCCAAGCTGGGAAGCCATCGGCGCGCTGATGCGCGATTGGCAACCGGCCATGGCCGTGGTCGGTCTGCCGTATAATGTGGACGGTTCCGACAGCGGCATGACCGGCGCGGCGCGCAAGTTCGCTGCGGAGTTAGCCCAACGCTTTGAGCTCGAGGTTGTTCTCGTGGACGAGCGCTATTCATCGCTCGAGGCCGAAGCTCGCCTAAAATCGGCGCGCGAGTCGGGCCTGCGCCGGCGGCGCGTGGCGAAGACCGACATCGATGCGGCGGCGGCCTGCGTGATTTTGGAACGTTGGTTCACCGAAACAACATGAGGCGCAGATGCGATCACAACAAGACGGCACGGGGGGCTTGCGCCACCTCATCACGCTCGACGGTCTGACCCGCGACGCATTGAGTTCTATTCTCGACAGAGCGGAGCGCTATCGGCGCTTGCCGGGACAGCCTGCCTACGAGGGGCGCGAACTGGCCGGCGTCACCCTCGCCAATTTATTCTTCGAGCCAAGTACGCGCACCCGAGCCTCGTTCGATCTTGCCAGCCGCCGCTTAGGGGCGCACGTGCTCAACTTGGACCTGCACTCCAGCTCCCGCGCCAAAGGCGAGAGCATGTTGGACACCATTTACACGCTCGAAGCCATGAACACCGATGTGTTCGTCATCCGCGATTCCGAAGCCGGCATGCCGGAGTTCCTGATCGATCATGTGGCCCCGCATGTTTCGGTGATCAGCGCGGGAGAAGCCCATCTGTCGCATCCCACGCAAGGACTGCTCGACGTGTTGACCATCCGTACCCACAAGCGCCGCTTCACGGGTCTTAAAGTGGCCTTGGTGGGCGACATCAAGCATTCGCGCGTTGCACGCTCGACGGCCACCGCGCTCAGCACCTTGGGCACCACGGACTTGCGCTTGGTCGCACCCGAGGCCCTGCTGCCGGACGAAGGCGAATTTCAGGGCGCCCAGCGCTTCACCCGCATCGAGGACGGCATTGCGGGTGCGGATGTCATCATGATGCTGCGGATTCAAAAAGAACGTATGGCGCAAGCTGCTTCGCTGGACGATGCCGCTTACTTTCGGGATTTCGGCTTGACGCCGCAACGATTGAAGCTCGCGACGCCCAGCGTGCTCGTGATGCATCCGGGCCCGATGAATCGCGGCGTGGAAATCGCCTCGGAAGTGGCCGACGGGCCCCGCTCGGTCATTCGCGAACAGGTCAACAATGGCGTTGCGGTGAGAATGGCGGTGCTTGCCGCGATCGCCGCCACGCTGACGCGCCATCGCCGGCCGCTTTAAGGCAACCGGAACTGCGCCACCCCGGCCTGCTCCAAACTTCGAGCCGCCGCCAGACACACATCCTCGCGCCACGGTGCAGCGATGAGCTGCACGCCCAGAGGCAACTCAGGATCGTCGCCCGGCCGCTCGCCGCCCGGCCAGGTGGGCACGGTGCACACGGGCAAACCAATGCATGAAATGGGTTGCGTCAACACGCCAAGGCCTGCCCGGGTGGGAATGCTGCGCTCGTTGATCAGCAGCGTTTCACAGCCCACGCGCGGCGCGACCACGGGAGCAGCCGCCGCGATCAACAGGTCGAAGCGTTCGAATAACGCCATGGCTTCTTCATAGGCTTGCTGGCGCACTCGCTGCGCCTGAACCACCCAGGAAGCGGGCATCAAGGTGCCGGCCACCAAGCGATCGCGCGCGCCCGCGCCGAACTCAGCGTAGCGCTCGATCAAGCGCGGTCGATGCAGGGCGCCGCCTTCGGCACCGGTGATGATGTAAGCCGCGGCGCGCGCCGCTTCTGCAGCTTTAAGCTCGGTCCATTCGCTGGCGCCTAATGCCGCCGCAACCCGCTGCACCGCGCGGCGCGCCGTCGGGTCCGCCCACTCATGAAACCAACCGCCGAGAACGCCGATCCGCGTACCCGCTTGAAGTCTTAGCGCTTGAGCGACGGGCTCGATCGCACGCTGCGCGCAGGCCGGATCCGAAGCATCGGGTCCCTGCATGGCGTCGTAGGCTGTCGCAAGATCCCGGACGCTGCTCGCAAACGGCCCCACGTGATCGAAGCTGTTCACGAATGGGAAGGTGCCGGTGCGGGGCAGCCGTCCATACGTGGGCTTCAAGCCGAAAACTCCGCAAAGGGAAGCCGGCACGCGGATGGAGCCGCTGGTGTCTGAACCCAACGTCAGCGGCACGATCCCCGCGCCCACCGCCGCTGCCGAGCCGCCGGAAGAGCCGCCCGCGCCGCGCGTGTGATCGTGAGGATTGCGCGTCGTGCCGTAGTGGGGATTTTCCGTGACGAACCCATAGGCCAGCTCTTCCATGTTGAGCGCGCCCACCAGCACCGCGCCGGCACGGCGCATTCGATCGACAATGGTGGCGTCCGTGGCTGCCGGTTCATTGCTTGCATTGACCTTGGCGCCGGCAAGGGTCACCAGGCCTTCGATGTCGAACAGGTTCTTGACCGCGTAGGGCACGCCGGCAAGCGGGGGCAAGGGCTTGCCTTGGCTTCGCAACGCATCGATGGCCGCGGCCTCGCGCTGCGCACGCTCGAAGGTAAATGCCGTGAAGCAATTGAGGGCAGGATCACGCGCCTCGATCAGCTTTTTGGTGTCCGCGAGCACCGAGGACGCGCTGCTCGCGCCGTCGCTGATCTGCCGTACGATATCCTCTGCCCTCACGGGCGAAATACCGGCGCCGCTTCCGATGCAAAGGGCATGGGCCAGTGCAAAATCGTTTGCGCGATCGCCTCGAACCGCGAGAACTGCACCACGATTTCCGGGATTTGCGCCTCCTCGAAGCGATAGCCCTGCAGCACCAAAGCCGCGCGCACGTAGGATTCCAGGGAATTATCGTTACTTTCCGCCACGCCTTATCATTGCATACTCGCCGCTCGACCTGCGATCAGTCCCGCTTATCCCCTATCCGTTGAGATACTCTTGAAGCGCGCACAGGCTAAGGACCCTCATCAATCGGAGGTTTCCATGACCGCGCAGAACCTGTTTCGAGAAGACCTTGGGGTACGCCGCTATGACCTCGACTGGGTCCGGATCGGCGCTTTTCTCGCGCTGATTTTTTATCACGTCGGCATGTACTACGTGACGTGGGATTGGCACGTGAAAAGCCCCCATGCCTCGCACGCCATTGAGCCCTTGATGATGCTCACCTCACCCTGGCGGCTGTCCTTGCTGTTTTTGGTCTCGGGCGTCGCCACCGGCTTCTTGTTGGCCCGCCAAGGCGCAGGACATTTCTTGGGTCAACGTTCGACTCGGCTGCTCATCCCGCTGGCCTTCGGCATGCTCGTCGTCGTGCCGCCGCAGTCCTATCTCCAGGTAATCGAAAAACTCCATTACTCGGGAAGCTTTGTCGAGTTCTATCGCCTCTATATCACCGGCTTCCACGGCTTTTGCAGCGGCGGCGATTGCCTGATCCTGCCCACTTGGAACCATCTCTGGTTCGTGGCGTATTTATGGGTGTACACGGCGGTGCTCTACGCCGCGGTTCGCCTGGCGCCGCCCCTGATTCCGTGGTTGCGCCGCTGGGCGGAGAAGCGGCTGTCGGGACTCGGGATTCTGCTGTGGCCGCTCGCCTATTTAATCGCGATCCGTCTGAGTTTGGCGCCGCGGTTTCCTGCCACCCATGCCCTGGTGGGCGATTGGTACAATCACGCCATGTATTTCGGCGTATTTCTGCTGGGCTTCGCGCTGGCCGGTGCTCGCGCGGCGTGGATCACGCTGGAACGCACCCGCTGGCTGACCCTCGGCTTGAGTATTCTCGGCTGGGCCTTCCTGGCGGCGTACGTTGCCGCCTATTCCGGTGATGCCGTGCCGCCCGAAAGCTTGCGGCTGCTGTTTCGGGTCATTTACGGGGCCGAGCAATGGCTGGCGATTGCGGCCGTCGTGGGGTTCGCACACCGTCATTTGACTCACGACAGCGCCGTGCGCCGCTATCTGACCACGGCCATATTCCCGGTCTATATTCTTCACCAGACCGTTATCGTCGTCGTGGCACACGCACTCAAGCCCTCGCAGTTGTATCCGCCGGTCGAGGGACTGCTGCTGGTGCTGGTGACGATAACCACCTGTTTCTTAGGGTACGAGGCGATACGCCGGGTGCGGTTGCTGCGGCCCTTGTTCGGTGTTGCGCGGGACTCAGAGGGCGTGCGCAATCAACGTCCGCGCACGGCAAATCGGAACGCACCTGTGGCGCCGCGGCTCGGGCAGGAACTGAGCGTGCCGCAGGACATCAATTAGGAAGCTGACATGGCCGCCGCCCTCGACGAGGATCGCATTAAAGTAGGCCGTGCCGGATGGGTGCTGTACATGGTCTTGGGATTACTGCTCGGCGTGTACCTGGGCATCAACCAAATCATCGACCTGCACGGCAAAGTCGAGAACTGGAAGCCGATGGTCTGGGAGCTCAGCAGCGTGATGGTCATCTTCACGCTCATCCCCCTCGTCGTGCGCTTCGAGCGTCGTTTTCGGCTGAATGCGCATCCGCGTTGGCGCATCATCGCCGCGCACTTCGGCGCGGCACTGGCGTTCTCGGCGCTGCATATCGCGGGCATGTTTATCTTGCGCAATTTGGCTTACGCCGTCGCGGGACAGCACTATGACCCCGGCAATCTCCCGCTCAGGGCTTTCTATGAACTCCAGAAAGACCTGATCACCTATCTCACGATACTGGTCGTCATCTTCGCCATCCGCGAGTTTCAAATCCGACGCAGCGCCGACTTAAGGGCTGCGGATCTCGCCGCCGATCTCAGTCAAGCGCGCTTGAAACATTTGACCGCGCAAATCGAACCGCACTTTCTGTTCAACGCGCTCAATGCCATTTCCAATCGCATGCATGAAGATGTCGAGGCGGCAGATCGCATGATCAGCGCACTCGGCGGCCTGATGCGGGCGGCCTATGATTCCGACAATCACGTGCTGGTGCCCTTGGCGAGCGAGTTGGAATGGCTGCGCGGGTATGCCGCGATGATGACGGAGCGTTTCCGCGGACAGTTGTCGTTCGAGCTCAAGGTTGCGCCGGGACTCGAGCGCGTCGAGGTTCCGCGTCTGCTGCTGCAACCCCTGGTTGAGAATGCGCTGAAGCACGGCCTGGCGAGCGGACGCGGGAATTTGTGCGTGGATGTGACTCGCCACGGCTCGAGGCTTCATTACGGCATCAGCGATGACGGCGTGGGCATCAAGGACACCACTATCAAGCCCGGCACCGGCCTCTCCAACGTGCAGCGGCGCTTAGAGCTGCTGTTTGCGGGGGCGCACACGTTCTCGCTGGCGCCGCGCAACCCTCAGGGCACGGTCGTGAGTTTGAGCTTCCCGGTCGCGAATTGAGCCACTCGGTCATCATCGTTGACGACGAACCGCCGGCGCGGGCCAAGCTGCAGCGCTTCTTGGCACCGCTTCCTGATTTTCAAGTGGTCGCTGAGGCGGATACGGTTGAGGCCGCGGTGGCCGAAATCGGCACGCACCATCCGGATGTCGTCTACTTGGACATTCAGTTGGGCGATCGCAGCGGCTTCGAGGTCATCGAAGCGATTAGCGGAACAGAATCGCCGCATATCGTCTTTACGACTGCGTATTCCGAATACGCGGTGCGGGCATTCGACGTGCAAGCGCTCGACTATCTGCTGAAGCCCTTCGATCGCGATCGCTTTCTGCGCAGCATCGAGCGGGTCAAGTGCGAATTGACGGATCGCGAGCCCGGGGATCTTGAGGAGCGCGTGCGACGCGTGCTGGCAAACATGCCGGGGCAGCCCGCGCCCATCAAACAACTGCTGATCCGCGATCGAGCCCGCGCTTATTTCATCCCGGTCGACAGCATCGAGCGGCTGTCGGCCGCCGGCAATTATGTTGAGATTCACGCCGGCGGCAAGGTGCACTTGGTGCGCGAGCCGCTGGCTAAGCTCGCCGCTCAACTGGATGCCCGCGAATTCATCCGGGTGCATCGCGCCCACGTGGTGAAACTCGCATTCATTGCCGAGCTGCAGCCCATGTTCCACGGCGATTATGAGCTCATACTGCGCAACGGCGAGCGCCTCGCGCTCAGCCGCAGGTACAAGGCATTGCTGCCCGCCGGTATTCGCGAGCGCTTGTAGCGCCGCTAAACCAGCGGCGCTGTCCTTTTGGCCCGCACCACCACCGTGCCCGCGATCTTGTCGTGCCACGCCTGGTTGTTGTGGTCGAACGCGATCCAGATGAAACCCAGGAATACGACGAACATCGACAGGAAGCAGCCCAAGGCTCGGACAATGGCCGTCTCCCAGTCGATCGGGCGCCCATCCAAGCGAACCACGTGCAAGTCGAACACGATGCCGCCTATAGTCGTGCCCCGCAGCTTCCACATCACCGCGCCGTAAATGGCCAGCACCACGAGGTGCGTGTTGCCGAAGGGATGCAGCAGACTCATGACGAAGCCCACCAGCAATACATCGAGCAGCAATGCCGCCATGCGGATCCAAAACCCGGCTCGCGGCAGCGACGCGGAGAATTGCGGAAGCGGCCCTGAAGGCGGCTGAAGCGGCTCCGCCGAGCCATAGGCACTGGGTTGCGCGCCCGCCGCGGCCGTGGCGGCGGCCGCGCCGGCAGTTGCGCCGCGGACACCGACACTGGGATCAATGCCGGCGGATGGCGGCGAACTCGCCGTCCATCCGGGTCCGGCCATGGAAGGTGAAGGGCCCGCAGCCGTTGCATGGGTGCTCACGAAAGCGGGGGGCGGGCCGGGCGGGAGACCGGGCGGCGGGCTTAGCGTGGCGCGGCGTGCACGCGCATGTAAAACCAACGTATACACCACCGCGCCGAATCCGAAAAACCCCAGCAATTTATAAACCAGGAAGCCCACCACCGGCACCACATACAGGACCAACGCCACGGCTCCCCCGATCAGCACCGCCACGGCGGGGTGATTGGCAGGCCCGGGACGCCGGCCGGAGATGCGACCGCCGAGCCACGCCAGCATCACCGCCTTGCCGAATAGCGATATGCAAAACAGCGCGGCCACGACGAACGGCACGGCGGCGATGCCGATGACCGTGACGCACAGGAGGATGAGCAGCACCGGGGTGAGCAGCATGGCAATCAATGCGGCCAGCGCCGTGTGCCCCGGCTGGCTCTCGAGCGTCTGCACGCATTGCTCGACGCTGGAGCGGAACATCAACGCGAGGAGGGCGTAAAACGCCAAAAGGCCCAGTGCTAATGTCCAGGCCCACCCGAGTCCCGAAGAAAGCGCCAGTGGCCTGCCGTACAACAAACAGTGATGGATCCAGGTGTTCAGCCAACTGAAGCCCTGCACGCCGCCGATGTCCATATCGAGCACTCGTTGCACCGAGCCGTGAACGATGGCCGCTGGATCGCGATCCACTTTCCCCAGCACCGACACCACGTCGCCGCCGACTTCGGCGTCGGGCCCCAGTTCTACATTGCCCAAAACCGCGACCACATCGCCGTTCACTTTGCTATTGATGTAGGCATTGCCCAACACCGCCACGGCGCTATCTTCTACCGGGCCGGTAACCCGCGTGTTGCCGATCACCGAGACGACGTCCACAGCCTCGCCTTCACTGGTGGAGGAGCCGAGAACCGAGACCACGGAATCGGCCTTGTCACCGCTCAGCAGATGGCTGGAGTGCCCAATGCTCACGAGGCTGCGGTCGTCATGTACTCGATGCCGGCGCAGCTCGTAGCGGTCGCGCCAGTCGAAGCGGTTGCGACGGTCCGCGGAATCCGACTCGTCGTTGAAATCACTTTGATCGTTGGGCGTCGCGGATTGCTCATCGCCCGGCGGCGGCGATTCCGCCGGGGCAGCCGGTGCGGCGGACGTCGCCGCGGCGGGCGGCGGCTTAGGTGTCGTTGCCACGCTCTTGGACAGCACGGCGCCTGGATGGGTGGCTAGCGCGGCGACACACAGCATCGTCAACAGAAATCCTAAGCGCCGCATGACGGTCATATTCATAAATCACCCGCCGATGAGGGCCGGTACAACATGCGGTAGGCCGCCGCGCCGAGCCCAAATAAAGCCACGTAAAGCACGATCCCGAACCCCAGTGCACCGTACAGCCACAGCGGGGGAATCACGCGCACCAGCAGCGCGGCGATGCCGCCCGCCGATGAGAACACCGTCAATATCGGATGCAATAAGGACAGCGGCAGCGCCGCGGCTTCGTTCAAGGACCGCATGCCGACCAGCGCAGAAGCTCCACCCAGAATCGTCGCGGCAATGAGAGCGGCGCAAACGACCACGAATGCGGCCCGCGGCGCCGCCGGCCAGCGCGCGAAACCGACGTGCCACCAGGGAAGCGCGGCGCGCCGCTGCAATTCATCGATCACACGCGCTTCCAGTGTGCCGGGCGCCCGCCGTGGTGCCAGGCCGCGCAGCGTCTGCGACATCAGTTTTTCGAGTTTCTGCTCCGACTCCGGGCGCTCGCTCATGTCAGCCGTCCAGCGTGTCGCGTGCGCCGCAGCCGTTTTGCAGCATGGGCAAGAGCGCGGCGCGCGCACGGCGAATATCGGTTTTGATCTTGGTCAAGGAAACATTGAGCTTGATGGCGATCTCCTGGTACGAGAGCTCCTCGAAGTGGAACAGCACCAAAGGTAAGCGTTGATGCTCCGGAAGCTGGCGCAGCGCCGCCTCGACGATGGCGCAGCGCTGCTCGGCGCTCAATTCGGCCAGGATGGAATCCGGCACCTCCCACTCCAATTCGGGCGCATCGGCATCGCCCTCGTCGGCCGCCCCGCGCATCTCGGAGAAGAACCGCCAGCGTTTGCGATACCGGTTCAAGTAATTGATCGACAGGTTGGTCGTCACGGTCTTGAGCCAGCCGCCCGCCGTGACGCTGGTGCGCAAATCGTCGAAATGCTCGTAAGCCCGGATGAACACCTCTTGGGCGATATCTTCCGCCTGCGCGTCGTTGCCCGCCAAGCGGGCGGCAGTCGAGAAAACCATGTCCTGGTAGGCACGCATAAATATCGTAAACTCGGCCTTGGTTTGCGTTTGCACTGGAGTGTGTTCGTTTAGAAACAAAACACCGCTGGCCGGGGAAAGTTGCGGTTTTATTGCACCATCAGGGCCTGCCCCATCCGCACACGGGCACCCTCGAAGATTCCATCGGCCAGGCTTATGCCTGCCGGGGCCAGCACTATGATAGTGGAGCCGTGCTCGAACCACCCCATTTCTTCGCCGCGATGCAATGCGGCGTCGCAAGGGATCACATTGGGGCCGGGATAACGCAGGTGCAACAGCACCTCCAGGAACTTGAGCCGTATGCTGGCCACCAAAATGGCGGCGACGGGCACCAGCGTCAGCAGGGCGCCACCCTCGAGCCGGCAGCGGATCACGGCGCGCTCATTCTTGCAAAATAGCCTGGAAACGCGCTTTAGCGCGACGGGATTCACGTTCCAAGTATCTCCGGCGATGTAATTCACTTGCTCGACGCGGCAATCGGCGGGCGCGTGGAAACGGTGGTACATGCTCGAGGTGAGCCGCAACGTCGCATACTGGCCGCCCTCATACTGCCTCGCCAATGTCGCGTCGGCCAAAAGCTCGCTTAAGGCATACGGAAATCCCTTCGCCTGCAGCACGGTGTCGCCCACCAGGTGCCCGCACGCCCCGACCAGGCCGTCGCAGGGGCTGATGAGATGTCGGGGCGACTCATCGATGGGACGTGCACCGTCTTTGAGTTCCCGCGTAAAGCAGTCGTGCAGGCTCTTGAAGTGCGCGGTCTTGGCCTCGCTTAAGTCAAGTTCGGAAAACCAGCGCCACACCGCGATGCTGCCCCGGCACACTACAGGATGCTCGATACGGCTCCACCAGCCCATGAACAGCGTTACCAGCCGGCGCGGGATGTGGTTGCTGAAGAAGAAATTGATGTCTTCCTGCTGCGTCAGCCGGCCGATCAGAGACTTGGCCTTCATCGTAGTGTCATCGGGCTGCAATACAGTGCGCCACCATGATGATGATCGGATACGTCTGCGCCGGGCTTGTCCTGGCCTACCTTGCGCGCAAGGCGCAGGTGCGCTTGCAGCTTTCTCGCGCAAAGCACCGCTCCCTCACCGGCCATTCGCGCATGGCGCGCCGCTTTGCCGCGCTCGTGCCGTTCTACGAATACGCGGAAAGCGAGGTGTTTGGCGTGGACGGTGCGCCTACGGACATCGCCGCGCAGCGGCGCGCCGGCTTCATGCGGCTGTCGGCCCTGTTCGCCGACCGCTTCAAGCGCACGCTGCAGGAAACCGCCGAACTCGCGGGCGGGCTGTCGGATCTTGAATTCACCTCGCGGTATCGGGTGCCGTTTCAATTCAGCGGCTACGTACGCCGTCATTTGAAAACCGGCTCGTTCCTGGAAGCTTCGTCGGGCGTGACCGTCACGGATCTTGACGGCAACCGCTTCTACGATGTCACCGGCTCGTACGGCGTCAATGTGTTCGGCTACGATTTTTACAAGGAGTGCATCGCGCGCGGCGGCGAACGCGTGCGCGATCTCGGTCCCGTGCTCGGTGCTTATCACCCCGTCACCGTCCACAATGTCCGAAGGCTCCTCGAGATCTCGGGGCTCGAGGAAGTTTCCTTTCACATGTCGGGTACCGAAGCCGTCATGCAGGCGGTTCGGCTTGCGCGCTACCACACGCGGCGCTCGCACTTGGTACGCTTCTGCGGCGCGTATCACGGCTGGTGGGGCGACGTTCAGCCCGGGGTCGGCAATCCCATCCCGGCGCACGAAACCTATACGCTGAAGGAAATGGACGCGGCGACGCTGAAGGTCCTGCGCACCCGACGCGACATCGCCTGCGTCCTGGTCAATCCGCTGCAGGCCCTGCATCCGAACGCCGGCGCGCCGGCAGATTCGACCTTGATCGACAGTGGACGTTCGGCGCATTTCGACCGCGACGCGTATTCGGCGTGGCTCAGGGAATTGCGCGCGGTATGCACCGAGCGCGGCATCGCCTTGATATTCGACGAGGTATTCGTGGGATTTCGCATTGCCCTCGGCGGCGCTCAAGAATACTTCGGTGTACGCGCCGACATGGTGACCTACGGCAAGACCGTCGCGGGCGGCCTGCCGGTGGGCGTGCTCTGCGGCCGGCGCGCGCTCATGCGCCGTTTTCGTGAGGATCGTCCGGTCGATGTGTGTTTCGCCCGCGGCACGTTCAATTCGCACCCGTACGTGATGGGCGCCATGTACGAATTCCTGGCCAAACTCGACAGTGAACCTACGCGCGCGCTGTACCTTGGGATGGAGGCGAAATGGAACGCCAGGGCGCAGCAGCTGAACGACAGACTGGCGGCCGCCAAGCTGCCGCTGCGGGCCGCCAACTTGTCCTCGATTTGGACGCTCTATTATCCGCAACCTTCGGCCTACAACTGGATGCTGCAATATTATTTGCGGGCCGCAGGACTGGCCTTGAGCTGGGTCGGCACAGGACGGCTGATTTTCAGCTTGAATTATTCCGACGACGATTTCACCGCGGTCGCCGACAGAATCGTGTCGGCAGCCGAACAAATGCAGCAGGACGGTTGGTGGTGGCCTGGGGCACAGCTCACCAACCGGGCGATCAAACGCCGGGTGCTCAAGGAGATGCTTCAGGCGCTGTGGCGGCCGGCGTGGGCTTCCTGGAGACCCTCCACTTCGCCCATCGGATCGATCAGCTCGCCGCGCATCAAATAGAGCGGCGCCTTCGCGTAGATCACGGCATCGTTGAATGGATCGGTGAGGATTTTCGTCGCCCACACCAAACCGGTCTGCACACCCTTGATGAAAAACAGCTGAATCATACGAAACAGCAGCGCCCCGATGCCCACGGCCAGCCAAATCTCACCCACGTGGCGCACGAAACCCATTCCGCTGGTGTGCGGCTTGAATACGCCCAAAAAGGTGGGATCGAACCATAGCCAGAGCGGCACCAAAGCCCACACCGCGTGCAGGATGATCTTGCGGCGCAGGTTGTAGCCCACCTTGATCTCTTCTTTGTGCTCGTGTGAGGTCCGGTTGACTGAATCGTAGCCTTTCGGCTCGAAAAAGAAATGGCCGGACTGACGGCTGACCATCGATACCAGCCAACCGATCAGCGCGGATTTCACCGGGTCAAAAAACATCGTGATGTACGCAATGATGAAGCTGATGGCGCTCAACAAGTGCAGCGATTGGTTGATGCGGCTGTGGTGGTAGTAGCGATGGTCGTCCCAGCGCTGCGTCTTGAGCTCCGCCAAAAAACTTTGCATGAGGATTCCTTGGGATTAGTGCCGTGTGAATGAATCAAATATAGGATTCTCATTACAGGCGGATGACACGGGCTCTTTGCGGGCTAATTTCATGCAAAAGCAGCCGGCGCGTCACAGTATCGTCATCCTGCGATGTCACTGTTTCACCATGAGAATCATGATCGTCACCGATGCGTGGTTTCCCCAAACCAACGGTGTGGTCAGCACACTTTCGCAAACCGTGGAGTGGCTCAAGCGATTCGGCCACGAAGTCAAAATCTTGACACCTCAGGATTTTCGCAGCATCCCCTGCCCCACGTATCCTGAGATTCGCTTGTCGCTCTTTCCCTATGGACGGGTCAAAAGCGCGATTCTGGCGTTCGCACCGCAAGCGCTGCACATCGCCACCGAGGGTCCTTTAGGCTTGAGTGCGCGGCGCTTCTGCATCAAGTGGCGCGTGTGCTTCACGACTTCTTACCACACGCAGTTTCCGCAGTACCTGCGCGCGCGTTTTCCCATTCCGCTGGCGGTGTCCTACGCGGCCCTGCGCCGTTTCCATGGAGCGGCGGTACGCTGCATGGTCAGCACCCCCTCGATGCGCGCGGAACTGACGGCGCAGGGGTTTGCGAACCTGGCGCACTGGCAGCGCGGCGTGGACACCGAGAAGTTCAGACCCCGAGTGAAGGATTTTCTGACCCTGCCACGCCCCATCGCGGCCTATGTCGGGCGGGTCGCGGTCGAAAAGAACATCGATGCCTTTCTGAGCATGCCGTGGGCCGGCAGCAAGATCGTGGTCGGCGACGGTCCGGAGCGTGCGCGTCTGCAGCAGCAATACCCAACCGCCACTTTTACCGGCTATAAGTTTGGCGAGGAGCTGGCGAGCCACTTGGCCGCCGCCGACGTCATGGTATTTCCCAGCCGCACGGATACTTTTGGGCTCGTGAATCTGGAGGCCATGGCTTGCGGCGTGCCGGTTGCCGCCTATCCGGTCACCGGCCCCATCGATGTGATCGAAGACGGGGTCACCGGCGCGCTTGATGTCGACCTGGCGGCGGCGGCAGTGCGCGCACTGAAGGTGGATGCGCGACAATGCCGTGAACGGGCCCTCAAGTCCGGCTGGGACATTTCAACCCGGCAATTCGAGAGCAATCTGGCGCCGTGCCGCGATCTTGCGGCGGACGCATCCCGCCGGCTTCAGCCGAAATTGATCTTGGCTTCGAGATTGGTGCGCGAATCCGCGCTCGACAAGGCTTCTTCCAATTCGATCCGGCCTTCGCGCACCAGATTGTAAAGCGCGCTGTCGAAACTCAGCATGCCGCGCTCCGTGCCGGTGCGGATCGCCTCTTTGACGCCGATGACATCGCCTTGCTTGATGAGCTCGGAGATGTGCGGGGTGTTCACCATCACCTCGCAGGCGGCCACGCGCGTTCCGGTCTTGGCGAACACCAGGCGCTGCGAGAGGATGGCGCGAAGATACTGTGAGAGATCCAAGAATATCTGGTTGTGCTGATCGCGCGGGAACATGTTGATGATGCGGTCGAGCGTCTCCGCGCAGTTATTGGCGTGCAGCGTCGCGATGCAAAGGTGTCCGGTGCCGGCGAGCGCGATCGCGGCTTCCATGGTCTCACGATCGCGAATTTCGCCCACCAGGATCACGTCCGGCGCCGCCCGCACGGCACTGCGCAGCGCGCGGGCAAAGCTCTTGGTGTCCAAACCGACTTCGCGCTGGTTCACGATGGATTTCTTGTTGGTGTGCAAGAATTCGATCGGATCCTCGATGGTTAAGATGTGGTCGGACGACGTCTCATTGCGGAAATTGATCATCGCGGCCAGGGTGGTCGATTTACCCGCGCCGGCGGCGCCGACCATCAAGATCAAGCCGCGCTTCAGCATTACCAATTCTTTGAAAATCTCCGGCATGCCGAGATCTTCCAGCTTGGGCATTTCCGCGGTGATGTAGCGCAGCACCATGGCCGGATAACCGCGCTGGTAGAACACGTTGACGCGAAATCGTCCTAAGCCGATTTCCGAGATGGCGAAATCGATTTCCAGCTCTTCGTTGAAATGCTCGATCTGATCCTGGGTCATCAACCCCAAGGCCGCCTGGCGCACCGTCTCAGGCGTCAAAATCTGCTTATTGACGGGGAAGATTTTGCCTTCGATTTTAATCTTCACCGGCGCATTGCAGGTGAAGAACAGGTCCGATGCCTTTTTTTCGACCATCAGCTTGAACAGCGGCTTGGTGTTCATCACCTGAGCCGGGAGATCGGCAGGCACGCTCATGGACTAAAACACCTGTCCTTCTTCTTCCTCGACGATCTCCAGCGACTGGCCGCCGTCTTCGGGGTGCTTCATTTCGCGTTTGCTTTCCAGCTTCACGCGCAACCGCAATTCGTTCTTCGAATCCGCGTTGCGCAAGGCATCCTCGTAGGAAATCAGTCCCGCTTCGTACAAATCGAACAACGCCTGGTCGAAAGTCTTCATACCCAAGCGGTTGGAGCGCGACATCACGTCCTTGATCTTGGTGATATCGCCCTTGAAGATGAGGTCCGAGATCAGCGGCGAGGCCAGCATGATTTCCATGGCCGCGATGCGCCCCGATCCCGCTTCGCGCGGAATCAGGCGTTGCGAAATCAGCGCACGGATGTTGAAGGACAGGTCCATGAGCAGCTGATCGCGCCGCTCTTCGGGAAAGAAATTGATGATGCGGTCGAGGGCCTGGTTCGAGCTGTTGGCGTGCAAGGTCGCCAGCACCAAATGGCCCGTCTCGGCGAACTGAATGCCGTATTCCATGGTCTCGCGATCGCGAATTTCGCCGATCAGTATGACGTCCGGCGCTTGGCGCAGGGTATTCTTCAGCGCCAGATGCCAGCTTTCGCAGTCCACACCCACCTCGCGGTGAGTCACGACGCAGCCCTTGTGGGCGTGCACGTATTCGACCGGATCTTCGATGGTGACGATGTGGCCGCGGGTCTTTTCATTGCGGTAACCCACCATGGCCGCCAGCGAGGTGGATTTACCGGAGCCTGTGCCGCCGACCAGGATCACAAAGCCGCGCTTCGAGAGCACCACGTCCTTGAGGATGGGCGGCAGCTCGAGTTCCTCGAGGGTTGGGATCTTGGCGTTGATGGTACGCAGAACGGCGCCGGTGAAGCCTTGCTGCACAAAGGCACTGACGCGGAAGCGGCCGATGCCGGGCGGCGCGATCGCGAAGTTACATTCCTTGGTCGAATCGAATTCCTTGGTTTGCCGGTCGTTCATGATGGCGCGGACCATCCCGGCGCTTTGCTCAGGGCTCAAGGAGCGGTCGGATTGGGGGCGAATTTCCCCGTCCACCTTGATGGCGGGCGGAAAGCCTGCGGTGATGAACAAATCGGAGCCCTTCTTCTCGACCATGCGCCGCAGAAGGTCTTGCATCAACCGTATAGCTTGTTCGCGTTCCATTAAATGCTGTCCTTATTCTGCGCCTTGTACTTGGCTTCTTCGCGGCTGACAACTCCCTTAGCCACCATTTCCTGAAGACACTGGTCCAGGGTCTGCATGCCCTGTCCCTGTCCGGTCTGAATGGCCGAGTACATTTGCGCGATTTTGCCCTCGCGAATCAGGTTTCGGATGGCCGGCGTGCCAATCATGATTTCATGCGCTGCAATACGACCACCGCCGACGCGTTTCATCAGCGTCTGAGAGATCACGGCCCGCAAGCTCTCGGACATCATGGCGCGCACCATGTCTTTTTCCGCAGCGGGAAACACATCGACGATACGATCGATGGTTTTGGCGGCCGAGCTCGTATGCAGCGTGCCGAAGACCAAGTGGCCGGTTTCCGCGGCAGTGAGTGCCAAGCGAATGGTTTCCAAATCGCGCATTTCGCCGACCAGCACCACATCGGGATCTTCGCGCAGCGCCGAGCGCAGCGCCTCGCTGAACCCCAAGGTGTCGCGATGCACCTCTCGCTGATTGACCAGGCAGCGCTTGCTCTCGTGCACGAATTCGATGGGGTCTTCGATGGTTATAATGTGATCCGGGCGGTTGTCGTTACAATGATTGACCATGCCGGCGAGCGTGGTCGATTTGCCGGATCCGGTAGGGCCGGTCACCAGCACCAGACCTCGGGGAAGCATGCATAGATCTTTGAATGTCTTCGGCGCGTTCAATTCGTCCAGCGACAGGATGGTGGACGGAATATTGCGAAATACGGCCCCGGCGCCGCGATTTTGATTGAAAGCATTGACGCGAAAGCGCGCCAGCTTGGGGATTTCGAACGAAAAGTCCGTCTCGTAGAACTCTTCGAACGCCTTGCGCTGCTTGTCGTTCATGATGTCGTACACCATGCTGTGCACTTCTTTGTGCACCAAAGCAGGCATGTTGACGCGTTTCATGTCGCCGTCCACGCGGATCATCGGCGGAACGCCCGCCGACAGATGCAAGTCCGACGCATTATTCTTCACCGCAAAGGCGAGAAGCTGCGCGATATCAACCGCCATTTACGGCTCCTAATTCGACTGGCCCTTAAGCCCCAGCAGTATATAAGAGGGTGTTGTCACCCAATATGTTAATTGGTCCGCAGAATTTGACGCTTCATGTGAACCACGTCCGGTCTCGCGTACGTAACGCCGCCATGGCCGCCGGGAGAGACCCCAATACGGTCACGCTGGTTGCCGTTACCAAGACGAAGACTGCCGAAACCATCCGCCTCGCCGCCACCGCCGGCGTCACGGATTTCGGCGAAAATTATGTGCAAGAAGCACTGGCTAAAATGGACAGCCTCGCCGATTTGCCGCTTCGCTGGCATTTCATCGGCGCCATCCAGTCCAATAAGACGCGCGCCATCGCCGAACGCTTCGACTGGGTGCACAGCCTCGATCGTTTGGGCATCGCCAAGCGGCTGTCCGAGCAACGCCCGTTTCACGCACCACCCCTGCAAGTTTGCATCCAGGTGGCGCTGGTGCCGGAGCCCACCAAGGGAGGTGTGGCACCTATTGCCCTGGCTGAATTGGCCACCGCGGTAGCCGCGCTGCCGCGCCTGCAGTTCCGCGGCCTGATGTGCTTGCCGCCACCGCAACCGGATGCCGCCGCCGAGCGCGCGGTATTCGCGCAACTTCGAGAGGCGCTTCAGGAACTGAACGCCGGGGGCCTCAAGCTCGATACACTATCGATGGGAATGAGCGCGGATTTCGAGTCCGCAATCGCCGAGGGCGCCACCGTGGTGCGAATCGGCACGGCGTTATTCGGAGCCCGGTAACGAGCCTTAAAAGGACAGGCATGCATAATATAAGCAAACTCGCATTTATCGGCGGCGGGAACATGGCGGCTGCTCTGATCAGCGGCCTCACCAAGCGAGGCTTGCCGCCCACGCGTATTGTGGTGGCGGACCCCAGCACCGATCAGCTGCAGCGCCTGGTGCGTGACTACGCCATTCAAACCGCAGCCGATAACGTGAGCGCCGCTCAGGGCGCCGAGGTCGTGGTGCTGGCGATCAAACCGCAGCAGATGCGCGCCGTGGCTTTAGGATTGGCGCCGCAATTGGCGGCGAGCCGTCCGCTGTTGATATCGGTGGCTGCGGGAATCCCGCACGCATCGTTGGCGCGTTGGTTCGGGCCCCAGATTCCGGTGATCCGCACCATGCCCAATCGGCCCGCTCTCAACGGCTTCGGTGCCACCGGTTTGTATGCCCCCGCCTCGGTCGGGGCCGCTTACCGCGCACTGGCGGAGAGCATCATGGCGGCCGTCAGCGCCACGGTGTGGGTGGAACATGAGTCGCAGATGGATACCGTGACCGCGCTGTCGGGCAGCGG
>DASWUU010000087.1:0-11495 GCA_036401515.1 Steroidobacteraceae bacterium | reverse complement strand
CATGCAAAGCCACAGGCCATGGGATGGCGTCTGGCGTCAATGACGGCCGCACGCGGAAACATCAGATGGATGAGCCCAACGCTTGCGAAGTTGCCGTGCATCTTGTCGACAAAGCGCGCCTTGGCAAGTGGCCGGTGCTTCTGCGCGCTGGCAAGATAGCGCGCCGCCAGCGCGGTGAGGTCCCCTCGTCCGAGCGATGCTAAGTTCTCCGGGTATCGCGCGGCGGTGTCGGGCGTTCCCGCCAATTCGCGCGCCATGGTTGGAACATAGGCGAGTTCGCGTGTGCCTTCTACGGCGGTGTGGCTCGCCAGAATCTGCTCGAGGAGCGTCGAGCCGGAGCGTGGCAGCCCCACGATAAAAATGGGATCGGTCGCGCTATCGCCCCAATCGGGCCGCTCGGCAAAGAAGCCGCGGCTAAATGTGGCTTTGAAGCGCTCCACAAACGCCGTGGTAGCACTTGCGTTGTAGTGAAACGAGTCCCGGGCGAGTTTGTTGCCCCGCTCGTAATGGGCGAATGAGCCTGGGAATTCGGCCCGATCTTCCAGCGCCTTGCCGAGCGAGAATTCCAGTCCCGTGGGGTCAGGTCCCGTAGGCGAGACTCGCGCCCGTTGGCGCTGCATATTGTCGACGTCGAGCGCTGAGAAATGAAATGTCTCGAAATTCGCAAGGGCCCAGTAGGCCATGCCGTGTCCCGGCCGCAACGCGATGGCTCGCCGGTATGACTCGATAGCCTGGGGCGGATGCCCCATATAGCGTTGTTGATTGCCGGCAAGCAGCCAAAGATCGGCGTTGTCGGGCGTAGCGGCGATGAGCCCTTCAATAATCGAAAGTCCCTCAGCGTGGCGTTCCGCGAGTTGCAGTGCCAGTACCTTGAGAATGAGATAAGCGCCATTGCCTGGATCGGCCGACAGTAACCGTTCGATCGCGGGCATCGCCTCTTCCGTGCGGCCCTGACGAATCATGAGCCGAGCCAGTTGTTCGCGCGCCGCCCCGTCGCAGGGCGCGCGCAACAAAGCCTCGCGCAGCGCGGCTTCCTCCCCCAATCCATCGTCACGTCGCAATGCAATGGCGGCGAGCAGGGTGAATGCAGCGACTTCGTTGGTTCCCTCGCGCAATCGTTGCCGCACCCAACCTTCCGCCGCCTCCAACCGGCCCTGGTCAAAAGCGCCGTACGCATCGGCAAGATCCGGCGGATCGATCGTCAGCCGACGGTACCGATCGTAGGCCGCGTCGGCCGCAGCCATCTCGTTAAGGGTCAAGAGCTGCACTGACAATTCGCGCCAAGCTTCCGCGAGACTCGGATCCATCTCAAGCGTGCGCTCGAGCGCCGCCTTCGCCTCCAGGCTGCGGGCGCAGGCTGCATAAGTGCGCCCTAGTTCCAGCTGCACCAGGGCGGACGCGGGTTGGGCGCGGGCCAGGGTCTCCATAGTGTCAACAGCGCTTGATGAGTTACCGAGGCGCCGGCACGCTATGGTGAGCAGCAGGCTCGCTGCATCGTGTCCGGGATGCCTCTCAAGGATGGAGCCGGCATGCCGTGCCGCGGCAGCCGGGTCGGTCTCCAGCAACATCGACGCGCGCATCAGCTCCAAATCGGTGGACGCGCTAATTGTCAAATACTCCTAAATTAACCCGGTTTAGACGGGTGTTATACAATGACGCCGTGAATTCCGCTGCCCCCACGCCGCTCGATGAAGCGACGATCATTCGCGTTTTGCAAGCTTCGAAAGTGGAAGAGGCGGCGGGCCGCATGTCGGAATCCGACCAATTGCTGGCCAATGTCGCGCAACGTGCCCCTAATCATCCTGCCGTGCTCAACGAACTGGGCGTGCGGATGCTCGCGCGGGGTGCCGCCGATCAGGCGCAACTTCTGTTCAGCCGTGCGGCTGCGGCCAACCCCACTCAACCTTCGATTTGGGCGAATCTTGCCAGTAGCTTGAAAGCACTGGGCCGGCGTCTCGAGGAGTTCGATGCCATCGAGAAGGCCCTCGCCTTGGAGCCGCGGCACTTATCGGCGCTGTTGCAGAAGGCTGACTATCTCGAGCTGGCCGGTGATCCGCGCAACGCTGCGCAGGCCTACCATGCGGCGCTGGATTCGCTCCCCGCAGGCGCCCCGGTTCCGCCGCATTTGAAATCTGCCTTCGAAATAGCGAAAACCAAGGTAGAGGCCGATCGGTCCGCTTTAATTGACGCGCTCGAAGGACCGTTGGCAGCGATTCGCGAACGGCATGGCGGCCGGCCGCAAGGCCGAGTCGATGCTTGTCTCAACACGTTGATGGGCAAGCGCCGTGTATATCACTCGCAACCGACTTGGATGTATTTTCCGGAATTGCCGGCCATTGAGTTCTTCGACCGTTCCTTATTTCCCTGGCTCGAGCCCCTTGAGGCTGCGAGTCATGCGATTCGAACCGAACTCATGCGGGTCCTGGTTGCAGATCGCGAGGGACTGCAGCCGTACATCGATTTCCCGGACGGGCTACCCATCGACCAGTTCAAGGAATTGAACCGCTCTCGCAAGTGGAGCGCGTACTTTCTGTGGAATCAAAGCCAGCCGAATGCGGGACATATCGCGCGCTGCCCGGTGACGGCGCGAACGCTGGAGGAAGCCGTGCCGCGTTGCCGTGTGGACGGCCGAGCACCCACCGCCTTCTTCTCGATTCTCGACCCCCAGACTCGCATTCCTGCACATACGGGCATTACCAACACCCGCTGTACGGTTCATCTGCCGTTGATTGTGCCGCCGAACTGCGGTTTCCGTGTCGGATCAACGACCCGCGAATGGATTCCTGACCAAGCTTGGGTGTTCGACGACACCATTGAGCATGAAGCCTGGAACTTGTCGGACACGCCGCGGGCTGTGTTGATTTTCGATATCTGGAATCCGCTACTGACCGCCGTGGAGTGCGAGATGATTCAAGCTGCGACGGAAGTGTACGGCCAGTATTACTCGCAACGCCCGGAAAATGCCCCGTGATCAAAATGCGGGGCACGCTGTTGGTATGTTTCGCGGCGGCTGCCGGCGCCTCACCCAGTAACGAGGAGATGGCGCGCTGCGCCGCAGTCGCTTCGCCCGAGCCGCGGCTTGCGTGTTACGACGCCCTGGCGCATCGGGCCGCCGATAAAACAGCGAGCGCCGCCGCTCCCGCAATACGGCCAGGCTCTTCATCCGGTGCGGTAGTCGCCAACGGGGCAGCGGACAGCGTGCCAACCGCCGCCGCGGCATCGGCCGGCGACCCCAGAAATTTCGGCTTGACGGCGATACAACAACATACCGCGGACTTGGGGCCGAAATCGATTGCGGCTCGAATTTCTATTGTCAGTTCCGATCAAAACGGCCGCGTGTTTATTGTGCTCGATTCGGGCCAAACCTGGACCGTGCTCGATAACGACGGACGGCTTGCGACGGGCGATGCGGTCGTGATCAAGCGTGCAGCACTGGCGTCGTTCCTGATGATGACGCCTTCGAATCATTCTTATCGAGTGCGTCGAGTCAAATAAAACTTCAGTACCCGAGTCTCTCGATCCAGGGCTTGAGAATGGGGAGGATCGGCGACAAGTGCGACTCGTAGTGGCGCCACTGTGCCGTCGCTGAGGTCACCAACCCTTGCGAAAGCTGTGCGGCGCTTGGCGTTGCATGCTCGCGCGCCTGAATTCGGCCCGCAAAGTCGCCCATAGTGGGGTTCCATTCGAGGCCCAGATACTCGCAAATGTTGCGCATCTGATTGTCGAAATCGCCGATCACGCTTTCGTAACGAATCTCATGCCACTCGACAGCGAGCGTATTCTTCACCGCATGGGCCAGTTCCATGGCGGCTGCATAGAAAGCGGCGGCGCCTTGCAGCGTCAGGAACTCGTACATGGACGGATTCATCTGAAAGCGGCGTCTGAAGCAGCTCAGTATCACGTCTCGCGGATCGCGCACTGCGAAAAGAATTTTCGCATCCGGGAAGAGCTTTGCAATCAGCGGCAACTTCAGCGTATTCAATGGATGCTTATCGACGAAAAATTTGCCGGCGACATCGATGCCTGCATCGCGCACCCGCCGCCAATAGGCCTCGCGCAATGCGTCTAATGCCGGCGGATCAATGTCCGCCAAGGGTTCGAAATTCAATGGTTCACGCATGAAATTAATGACCCCGTCGGCCAACAGCTCATGTTCCTCTAAGCTAACGACGTGGGGATTGCCCTCGAGAACGACTTCTACCAAGGTGGTGCCCGTGCGCGGGAAGCCCAGCAAGAAAACATGGCCTGCGGATGCTGCGGATGGCGCCGCGGGGGTGACCCTCCATTTCGAGCAGTCGAGCCGTCCGATGGCCGAAGTGGCGGCACGTGTGTATCCGATGACGTCTGAACTCGCGAAGCGGTTGTGAATCTGCCTGAGTGCCGCATTGCATGCGCTGTAAGTCTCGAAGGCCTCATCGAAGCGGCCCCGCGCGTCGAGCACGTCCGCCAGCAGCCCGGTTGCGCGCGCCCGATCCAGGGGGCCAGACCGAGAATCCATAATCAGCTGACGGAGCAAGCTTTCCGCCGCGTCCAAGTTATCGTCTGCTTTGTCAGCAGCAGCCAGAGACATTATTGCGTCTGGGTATCCAGGAACGATCGTGAGGGCGCGCTGCGCCCAATGCCTCGCGTCCGCGTGCTGCCCTCGATGCGTCGCAATCGAGGCGAGCGCCGTAATGGCTGCGACACTGCCCGCGTCCAGCTCGAGGGCGCGCTGATGGCTGCGCTTTGCAAGGCCCAGCGATCCTTGGGCCATGAGCGCATTACCCTTGCTGGCATGCGCAATGGATAGACTTGGATGCTGCCTCAACAGCTCATCGATGTGCACGAGGGCATCCGCCGGACGGTCCACGCGCTGCAGGCACAATCCCAGTGCGTGGCGCGCGCCGACGTCACTGGGGGCCATGGCGACAGCCCGTTGAAGCAAATCCAGCGCCGCTTCGTACTTGCCCTGTTGCTCCAGCCGGGTCGCCACGATATTCAGCAGCATTGGATGTTCGAAGCCGCCGGCGAGGGTTTGTTCGGCCAATGCTGCGGCACCGATGAAATCACGCTTTTCCGCAAGACCCAGTACCGTGCGCAGCGTGTTCATGTCGGTTTCGAGGTTGCGGGTCATCGAGGGTCCTGGTGGCTCATTTAAGGTCGCGCGATTTTGTCCGCCAAGGCTACCCGAAGCGGTGGGATATGGGAAAATCGTCTCGAAAACACATCTGAGGTGCTCTTGAGCGAGGTTTCCGACGAGTTATTAGGCAAGGCGGTGCAATTGCATCGTCAGAATCAGCTTGCGGAGGCCCTTGCAGCCTATCGAGATATCATCGCTCGATGGCCAAAATTGGCGGACGCCTGGTACAACTTGGCGGTGCTGCAACGGCAGACCTTACGCTTCGATGAGGCGCTCGCCTCTTATCAAAGAGCGCTCTCTGCAGGCATCGCCCGTCCGGAAGAAGTTCATTTGAATCGCAGCGTCATTTTTAGCGATTTCCTCCGCGATTACCCAGCCGCCGCCGCCGAGCTGCAACAGGCCCTGACGTTCAATCCGGCATATACGCCGGCGCTGCTCAACCTTGCCAACCTGTATGAGGACCTTGGCAGGCGCGCGGAGGCCAGCTCACTTTACGCTCGGATCTTAAGCCTGCAACCCCAGGCTTTCGAGGCACTGGCGCGCTTCGCGAATCTGCAGCCGGCCGATGGTATTGACTCCACCCTGGTCCAACGTTTGAGAGAAGCGCTCGGCGCCGCAACTTCGGCCCATGATCTTGCCAGTATTGGCTTTGCCCTCGGCCGCTTGCTGGACGCAGGCGGTGATTATCGCGAGGCGTTTCGTGCCTATTCGGCAGCGAATCGCGCGAGTCATGCAAGTGCGGCAGCGCATACCGCGCCTTACGACCGCGGTCGCCATACAGCTTTTATCGATCAGCTGATTGGCGGTGGGTTGTCGGGTGCCCGAGCAAACGGAACGGATATCCCGCCCCGACCCATCTTTATCGTCGGAATGTTTCGTTCCGGGTCGACCTTGGCAGAACAGCTGCTCGCCGGCTTACCGGGCGTCGGGGGCGGCGGCGAGATGGATTTTTTGCCACGGCTCATCAACGCCGAGCTGAATCCCATACTTCAAACCTCGCCGACCTTGACGCCGGAACGGTTGAACTCTCTAGCGGCGCGCTATCGGGCGGAACTGCTGCGCGTATCCACCACGGCAACTTACGTCACGGACAAGCGCCCGGATAATTTTCTGTACCTTGGACTCATCAAGCGGCTGTTTCCTCAAGCTAAGATCGTTCATACGACCCGCGACCCGCTGGATAATTGCCTATCTATCTTTTTCCTGCATTTGGATCAGCAGATGAGCTATGCACTGAATCTCAACGACATCGGCCACTACTACCGCCAGTACCGGCGGCTCATGGCCCATTGGAAGAGCGAGTTCGTGGGGGATATTTTTGACTTCGATTACGACAGCTTGGTAAAAGACCCGCATTGCCAAATGAAAGCTCTCTGCGAATTCCTGGGTCTGCCTTGGTCAGGGATAGTGCCTAACGTAGCCTCGCGCACCCGTGCGATCAAAACGGCCAGTGTTTGGCAGGTACGCGACCCGCTTTACACCCGGTCATCCGGTCGCGCGCGCCATTACGCCGACGAGCTTCGTGAGCTGCGCGCCGAGCTTGGAATCTGACATGCTCGCCGAGCCGCTCAGCATTATGCCGATTCTCGCGACACCGCTCGGGATTGCCGTGGTACCCGGATCGGAAGAACTCAACCTTAGCCTGCGCGATCTGTTCGCGAGTCGCATCGAGTCCGATATCCGGCCGCCGCAAAATCCGTTGCGGTTCTTCAGCGAGGAGAATTTGATGGACTGGCCCGAGCAGCCTATCCGGATGTTGTCCGAGACGATGATCGGCGCCGTCTACGCGTTCCTCGGCAGCGTGAGCGAGATCGATGATGCGCAGTTACGCGCATGCAAGCTGGAAACTCGCGCTTGGTTCAGCGTAATACGCACCAACGGCTCGGTGCCTGCCGCCAATTATCCGTTAACCTCTTGGTGCGCCATCTACTGCGTGGCGGCTCCGCGGCTGCCGGATGTTCGCGCGGATGGCGGAGTATTGCGCCTGTATGAGTCGCGGCTTGGCACAACCTTTCAGGATGCGACCAACTCCGTAATGCGAGTTCCCTATTCTTCCTCGCACTATGCTTGGCGTCCGGTCCCAGGTCGAATGGTGATATTCCCGGCCTCCCTGACGCATGAGATAGGGTTGATGCGCGCCACCGGTGAACTGATATTGGTCACAGCTCGCCTTCGTTTCACAGCGCCCGGGCAGCAAGGATTCCGGCGTTGGTAGGCAGTTCAATCAAGGTGCGTCCGCTGTTCGCAACGCCATTCGGCGAGGTGCGGCTACCTGCTTGCGAGCGGCTCAATCGGGAGCTCGAGATGCTCTTCCTGCAACGCGAGACCGAGGAACATCGAAATCCAACCCCAAGCCACGTGCCGCAGGCGGAAACTTTTGAAAGCCGTTTCAATTTGTTTCGCTGGACGGAGGCCTGCGTGCAGGAGTTGCGGGCCTTCATGCTGAATGCAGTTGGGCAGATGGTGCTCGAGACCACCTCATTGAAGCCCCAAGATCTGGCGCGTCTTTCCTTCCAGAATCACACTTGGTTTCATATCACACGATATGCGGGATCCTTTGTCGCCCATAATCACCCGCTCGCATCCTGGTCCGCGGTGTACTGCGTGCGCACCGGCGAAAGCTCTCCGGAGCATCCGGATAGCGGCGTACTTCGATTCCTCGACGTAAGGCAGGGCGCCAACGCTTACCTTGATCCGGCCAATGTATCGCTGCATCGGGCGTTTGCCCTGGCTTCCCTCGAGTTCAAGCTCGAGGCAGGTCAACTGGTGATATTTCCTTCTTATGTGTTCCACGAAGTCGCGCCGTTTTACGGGAGCGATACACGCATAACCGTGGCGACTAATTGCTGGTTCGCTTAGCGTAGGCGCGGCAAGCCGACGTGACGCGACGCATCCGGTAGATTCGCATAAGCCGTGGCCACTTCCGGAATCACGGTGTAGCGCTCGACGAATTCGCCGGGGAATCGGCAGGGTTTACGTGTATCGAGATTTAAACAAAAGTAATCGATTTCGGCCTCAAGAACGCGATTGCCCTCGGGTAGGCGCAGAATTTCGAAACGACGGGTGCATCGCAGGCGCCCGTCGCAGGCCACGAGCCAAGTGGCGAGCAACAAGTTATCGTCAAGCTCTGCAGCTTCGAGGTAGTCGACGCGCGTATGCCGCACAGCCATGCCGCGGCGCAACGCGAGGCAGTGTTCGAGCGGGAGCCCAAGTTTCTCTGAATGAGCCCAAGCGATGCCGTCCAACCAGCGCAGGTAGACCGAGTTGTTGACGTGGGCATAATCGTCGATCTCCTCTGCCACGACTCGGTGCTTACCGGTAAAGGGCGCCGGCAGTCGCAGGGATGGTTCTGACAATCGTCATCTCCATGAATGAGTTGCGGTGGCAATGGGGTGGTCTGGTGACAGGAGCGTTGAGATTACTTAATAGGATGCCGGTTAGCAAAGCGACGGGCACGTCCCGGATAGGGCTCCCGCCAGGCGGAACCTGCTTGACCCTCGAGACCTTTGCATTTCTGCTGACGGGCATTAGGGACGCCTTCCTACGAGCCGAGCGGATATTCATCACTTTGACGACCTTGGGGAACAGCCCAGGCTAGGAGTTCGCTCATGATCGGGCCGGTGAGCAAGCCAGATGAGGAAAGTCCCAGATGAGAAAGCCATGAAAAGAGAAATCGTACAGCTCGAGAGCATACAACCCGATACGTTCGTCGCAACCGCAGCGCTTCAGTGCATGACGGAGATGCAGTTAGGCCAGATGGCCCTTTCACAAGGCGTCAGCGAGGCCGTGCGAGGATTTGGGCGGCACGTCATTGCGGACCATGGCAAGACCCTTTCCGATGTAGCGTCAATCGCGGCAAGGAAGGGGATACCGGTACCCACCTCCTTGGACGACGCTTATGATCGGGTCGTACAGCAAATGCGGGAAAAAGCCGAAAGCGATTTTGATTCTGCATATGCCGCTTACATGATCGAGAGCTATCAAAAGTCCCTATTGCTTTGTAAGCGCGGCCAAAGGATAAAAAATCCCGATATTTCCGCACTCGCGAGCCGTGCCCTGATAAGGCTCGAGGCTCGCAAACGGCTGACTCATTCGCTCTTGGAAAATATCGCGCCGCAGGATTGGCCGGTTTTGGTGAGCGAACGAAGCGAATACAACCAAGGACCGCCCGCATGAATTCAGCCACAGAATCTCGGGCTACGGGCAAACCGCAAAAACAGGCCGAAAACGATGCAAACGATGGCAGTAATGCTGTCGATGAGTCCGATGCCGGTCCTCCAGCCGCGCCGGGGGACATAGGGGAGGGGCCCGACCCGGCCCGATCTGGCCCCCGGGGTCCGGATCGGAGGTAACAACCCCGCTTCTCATTTTTTTGGCGCGGTGCGCTGATCAAACTCGTATCATCCTGCCGGTGCCAACGGCCCCAGCCTTAGAAAATTGCCCGCATCGTCCCCCTTGCCCGGCGTGTCCCCGATTCGGCGAGCTAGGGGTCAGCTTGGCGGCACGCGTTGCGCTCGATGAACTGGCGCGCGTCCATGGTTTACCCCGGGTATGCGTGGTTGCTGGGGAGACTTCGGGATTTCGCCTGCGCGCGCGTCTTGCGATCCGCGGTCGGGTGGGTTCGCCAAAAATCGGGTTGTTTGAGCTCGGAACGCATCGCGTGGTGCACATACCGCACTGTATCGTTCATCACCCGTTAATCAACCGTGTGGCTGACGTGGTTCGCCGGGCTCTCGTGGAGACACGAACAACCAGTTATTCGGATGGCGCGCATCAAGGTCTCGCTCGCTACTTGCAGGTAGTGGTGGAACGCGGTTCGCAAAGCGCACAAGTTGTGGTGGTCGCCAACAGCGCTTCATCACACCCACTCGCCGCCTGTCTGGATCTTATCGTTTCGCGACTCGGGAGTGACCTGCACAGCCTCTGGTTTAATGCCAATCCTGAGCGCGCCAACACTATCCTCGGGCCGGAATTTGAACTTTGGCACGGTCCCCCGAGTGTGATCGAACACTTTGGTGGAGCGGCGATTCATTACCCGCCGGGAGCTTTTGGGCAAAACAATCTTGAGATCGCGGAGCGCATCATCGAATACGTTCGCAGTCAGATTCCGCTCGGGGCAAGAGTCACCGAGTTCTACGCCGGAGTGGGTGCTATCGGCTTGTCGATGCTAGATCGCACCAGCGAGCTTCGCATCAACGAAGTCAGTCCGCATTCTCTTCGGGGTCTCGAGCTGAGCTTGATGGAACTTGCCCCGGCCGGGCGGGCGAAAGTGTCGATCGTGGCGGGTCCAGCGGGCGTAGCGTCTCTGGCGGCGGTGGGCTCTGACGTTGTGGTGGCGGACCCGCCGCGCAAGGGTCTCGACCCAGCGCTGTGCGAGTATCTCAGGGAGCGGCCGCCCGAGCGATTGCTGTATGTCAGCTGCGGGCTGGAATCGCTCAAAAGCGATTGCGCACGGCTTACCTCCGGCGGCAACTTGCGTCTGGAGGCGCTTTGCGCATTCAATCTTTTGCCCTTCACGGACCATGTCGAGGCGGTGGCTCGTTTCGGCCGCACCAGATCTACCGCGTAGTTCCGCAATGCCCCCGAAGGCGCGTATGCTCCTTTGCGAGTGCCACCCAAGGGGAAGTTCGTGATCAACAGTTCGGAAACGACCGTCGCGCATCCGGTATTGCCCGCCCCTGTGCCGCCCCGCGACCGCTTATCCGTTTGGCAGTTTCTAAATGCGCTGCGCGATAGCACGATTAGCACCTTCAGCCAGGACGCCTACGAGCTCGATATTGTCTCGCGCAAAGTATTTGGCCACGATCTTTTCGTGCTCAGCGATCCGGTGGACATCAAACGCGTGCTTCTTGATCACGTGGCGAACTACGAAAAAACCGAAATCACGCGCCGGATTTTGGAACCCGGGCTAGGTAAGGGTCTGATCACGCTCGAAGGCGATACGTGGAAATCACATCGCAGGACAATGGCTCCCTCTTTTGATTTGCGAAGCGTGGGCTCCTACACCCCGATCATGACCGCAGCCGCGGAAGAGTTGATGGTGACGTGGAGGACCCTCGGCGCAGGTGCTTGCATCGATGTAGCCGATGCGATGATGGAGGTGACGCTCAATATTATTTCACGCACGATGTTCTCCTCCGATTCCGATGACATCATGTCGATCATGGGCCACGCCGCCGGCCGCTATCAGGCCACGGTGCTTCCGAACATTCTTGACTTGCTGGGTGTCCCTGAATGGCTTGCAGGTCTCGGCAGAAGCAGAGCCGCGCACCGAGCATTCGCCGAATTCGATACGGTCATTGACCGACTGATCGAGAGCCGCGTTCGAGATTCGAACAATGCGCCGAAGGATTTGCTGGCTCGATTGATTGCTGCT
>DASWUU010000086.1:0-39387 GCA_036401515.1 Steroidobacteraceae bacterium | reverse complement strand
TTCGAGGGCCATCCCGAACTCGGGTCGCCACTCCTTCACGAGACCTTTCCGGGTTTGGACGAATACAAACCCGAAGCCGTCATGATGGCGCACACGGGAACTACTCCAGCGCCTGCGCTCGCTGC
This sequence comes from Steroidobacteraceae bacterium, assembly GCA_036401515.1. GTDB lineage: Bacteria > Pseudomonadota > Gammaproteobacteria > Steroidobacterales > Steroidobacteraceae > Bog-1198. The sequence goes on along the minus strand of DASWUU010000086.1, from coordinate 39,262 downwards.
GGTGAGACGCGATCCTGTCGTGGTGCGCGAACACTTTCGCGCATTGCGCGAAGCCCTGCTGGCGTGGGCCGAAGACCGCACACAGCCCGAGGGCATGCCGGTTTGGCAAGCGTTTCAAGATTCTGCCGTTGCAGCGGTGGTTGAAGCTCGGCAGAGGTTCCCCGGCGGCAACGTGCTCATCGTCAGCTCCGGCGGGCCCATTGCCGCCATCGTCGCGGCAGCCCTTAACGCGCCGCCGGCGGCTGCGGTCGAACTGAACCTGCGTATTCGCAACAGCTCTTTGACGGAGTTCGCCTCCACGCCGCGGCGTCACCACCTTGTTAGCTACAACGGTGTGCCGCATTTGGATACCAATCCGGATCTGACGCTCATCACTTATGCTTGAGTAAGGTTCTCTGCGGATTGCGGCATAACCTTACAGTTTCCGTGGCGCTGAGGCGCAACACGTTATCCGTGTTTAGTCGAAGTCTGTCGCCAGCTCGAGATTCTCAGCGTGATGAAACATCCTGTCGATCTGTGCCGCGGTGGCCCTGCCTAACGACAGCGGCGGCAACTCGTGACGATTGAAAAAAGCCACTTCGCTCGTTTCATTGCTGGCGCGAGCCTCGCCGCCGATGATCCTGCAGATAAAGAACATCTTGTAGATCGAATCCATATGGTTCTTGGGGTGCCCGCTGCGTTGATAGTCATAGACCGCCGCCAGCTTCAAGGCTTGGGCTTCGAATCCAGACTCCTCGGCGATCTCCCGCACGACGCACTCGCCCGCGGACTGATTGACGTCCGCCCATCCGCCCGGCAGCGTCCATTTGCCATCGCTGATTTCGCGCACCATCAATATTCGGCCATCGACCAAGGCGGCGCCTCGGACATCCACCTTGGGCGTCGCGTAGCCCCTCTCCTGGCGCAGCAATTCGAGAATCGATGCCTGCTCGCTGGATGAGCCCTGCGCCATGAGCAGCGCGGCGAGCTCACGCAACCGTTGGTAACGCTGGTGATCGAAGCCATCGGCAGTAAACGCCAAGCCCGTTTGAGCAATGGCGCGCAGCTCGCGTGCGATGGTCAACCACTGCGGCTCCTGGGACATGCGGTCGCCGTGGTCTAGCGCGGCGCGAAAAATTCGGTGTATTTAACGATGCTGTCCTCGTTGTACTGCACGATATCTACGAGTTCCGTCGGGATCGTGGCGCCGGTCACTTTGGAGAAAATGTCGGCACGCCAATGCGCCGTTGCCCGTGGCGGTTCTATGGTCAGGCTTAGGAGCTGATAGTTAGTGATTCGAAACACCTTGACCATCATGGCAAGCCAGGAACGAAATTCGATCAGACTGTCGGCGCGAATCGCGATGGATTTATCCGCGCTGGCACCTAAGATCTCGAATCGTCCATCATCGGCTAAGACACGGCACATGCCGCTAAGATCGCCCGCGACGCGCGCCGTGTGGAGCTGCTGGATTAATTGCTCCCCAATGATGCGCTCAGGCACGTAGCTACCCCTATCGCTCAGGCCAGGGCCGCACGGATTTCGCTGCCGATTTGCTCGAATGCGGTGTGCGCATATGGAATAACGGCTCCCAAGGCATAAAAAAGATGAATCATACCTGGATGGCAAGTGTAGGACACTTCATTGCGCGCTTGGGTTAGCCGCTCGAAATAAATGCGCCCCTCATCGCGCAATGGATCGAATTCGGCGGTATGAATCAGGGTGCGGGGCAGGCCCGTCAGCTCATCGCAGCGTAGCGGCGATATGAGCGGGTTCGCCGGGTCCGCACCCTTCGGCAAGTAGTATTTGAGATCGTTGTCCAGGGTGGCCTCCTCGATCAGATAGCCGCTCGACATCGCGCGCCTCGATGGCGTCAAACGGCTGTAATCGAGGATAGGGCAGATGAGCAATTGCAGCGCCAGCGCCGGACGACGCGCGAGAGCAAAGGCCTGACAGGTTGCCGCTGCCAATGTCGCGCCGGCTGAGTCGCCGCAGATACCCAGCCGCTTAGGATCGATTCCGAACTCTGTCTGGTGTGCGCCGATGTATCGAACCGCCGACTGGGCATCGTCCAGCGCGGCCGGGAAGGGGTGTTCGGGCGCGAGCCTGTAATCCACCGATATGACGCGTACCGCGCCGGCCCGCGCGAGCGCTCGCGCGACCGTGTCATGGGTATCCACCGTGCCGGCGACCAATCCGCCGCCATGAAAATATACGAGGGCGGGCAGTGTCGCCGCGTCTGTGGGAGAGTAAAGCCGAATCCGTAATGGGCCGCCGGCGCCCGGGATGATGCGATCTTCCACATGATCGACGGGGATTTCGGGTCCCCCAAAACTCATGAGACTTTTGAAGCCGGCACGTCGCTCCTCAACGGTGGCGCTGCGCACGTCGGCTGGATTGCTCGCAGCCAGGACGGTTAAAAAGCGTTCGACGCGCGAGTCCAGAGCCATCAGCGCTCAATCACTTAAAGTGCCAGGGCCTGCCGAGCGACCGATGGCCACTTCTTGAGATCCATGCCGTGATTCGCGAATAATGCCACCGCCAGGCGATCGATGCCGAAGGCGACGCAACTGGTATGCGCCAAGTCGCCCTTGTGGTCGCGGATTCCCCATGTTTGGCCGAAATGCTCCCGGTGATAGTTAAAGCTCATGCACGCCGTCGGCGCAGCGTCCGGATAATATGGGATCAAGAGCTCGAACTTTAAAGCCTGTTGGCGTTGGCTTACCGCCATCACCTGGCCCACCCTGCCAAAGAAGGGATCGTTAGCAACCTCCATGGTATGGGGAAGCGCAAGCTCGGCGGCCAGCAAGAGGGCTTTTGCCATCCATTCTGCGCGGAATTTCACGATCTCGTCGGGGAGCCCAATTTTGACGAATTCGCGCATGCGAAAACTCTGCAGCCGGTCGAGGCTCAATGAGGGTTCGTGTCTGAATACGTCAGCCTCGATATCGAACAGCAAGCCGCCGCGCGCCAATGCGCCGCGTTGCGCCACAATGGGATACAGCGGATAGCAAGCGGCCGGCGACAGCACCAAATCCGATGAACTTAACGAGGCAGTCCAATCGCCGCCGCTTTCCGCGACCTCGACGGCGGAGCGGATGGAGCTTTCGGAACCATGTAGGGCACAGACGCAACCGAGCAGATTAGGGAAGCTTTTGAGATAACCGGATTTCTCCAACTGCTTACGGCTCATCACCGGTGGAAAGCGCATGACCTCCGCGTTCGGATCCCGCTGCCGGGTAATGTAATGCTCGAGGCGCTCGAGGAGATCCACATACCGCGCGGTGCGCGCGTACACGCCGTCCACGCCCATGCGCTCGAAAAGCTGATCGGCAAGCGCGCCCAGCGGATAAGAGGAGGTGCTATCGGCCGGCACGGTCGGGTTAGCCACTGATTGAGGTCGGCAGCGGCGTCATCAGCGATGTCGTGGCGAGGTTTGCCATGATGCGGTCGTTGCTGATCATGATGGGCGCCGACAACACATCGCGCAGCAGCCGCCCAATCGTGAATTCGGTGTCATTGCGATATCCGGACAGGCCGCAGGCCCGCAGCGATGCCATGACGGTGGTCACCGCAAGCTCGGATACCTGCACTTTGGTCAGGGTGATCATCGACTGGAATTCCAGTGAGGAGACTGCCTTGTCGTCGGCCATGACAGCTTCATAACTTCGCAGGCTGGCTGCCAGCACGCCGCGCAGCGTGCGCAGCGTCGATACGGCTTGGGTAAAATGCGCAGCGCCGGGCGGCATTTGGCTGTTCGCTTGCCGTACGACGTGGCGCACGAAGGCCTGCGCCTTGGCCGTGGCGGCGGCCGCGATTCCGGCCCAAACCGATCCCCACAGCAAGTGGGCAAACGGCACCATGGTCTGCGCATGAATTCGCTCGTAGGGCTCAGGCAAGATCTGGCCTGCCGCGGCGCGGGCCCGCAGCGTGAAGCCTTCGCTGTGCGTGCCGCGCATGCCGAGGGTATCCCAAACTTGCAAGCGCTCCAGGGTGTAGTCCGTCTTCAACAGCACCAAGAGAATCTGATCATTGCCCGCGGCATCCGCAGCGCGACGCGCAGTAGTCACAACACCGTCCGCTTCCACGGCGTAAGAAATCACAGTGGCCTTGCGCTCCAAGGATATTTGCTCGCCGTCGTGTTCCACCGCCGCTTCGCTGGAGCGCACATTACCGCCGGCTTGGCCCTCAGTGGTCGAGGAGGCCATGAGCAATTGTTCCGCCGCAATGCGGCGCAAAATGCGATCGAGCGCGGGCGCGTTCTTAAAGTGTCGCACGATGCATCCCATTTTGATTTGATGCATGGCATAGATGAGGGCGGTGGAGGAGCAAGACTGGCCCAAGATGTAGCAAATATCGGCTATCTCCGCGACCGTGGCGCCTTGTCCGCCCAACGCCGATGGGACTTGGATGCCGAGCAGGCCTTGCTTGCGAAGATCCTGGAAAGCCTCGCTGGGGAAGCGCGCTTCGGCATCGACTGCGGCCGCATTGGCACGCGCTATGTCGCCGGACGCGCGCGCGCGTGCCGTCAGGTCGCTTTGTCGAGCGCTGGGAATGCGCGTACCGGGTAGCCGGTGGGTCTCTATGGCCATGCGATTGGTTACTTAAGCCTTGTAAAATCGGATTATGCGGTGGCCATCGCGCAGGAACAATGTCGTTTGAAATTATATCGTCACTTAGTGACGCTCGGCTCACTTTGCAAAGATATGTAAAAGCTGCCTCGTATTCCGTATCCTGCGCTACGGTTAAGATCGGCGTTAAGGGTTGGGAGTAGCATCGAGTGGATTTGCAGGCGAAGGAGGCGGTGAGCAACAGGCTGATCGCGCTCGTTAAGGCAGTACTGGGCACCGGCGGCGTGGTTCCTAACCCCTTCCCGTTGGAGGCTCAGCTCAGCGACTTGGGGGTGAGCTCTTTAAAGATGGTGAATCTGATGCTCGCGGTCGAGGTCGAATTCGATATTGCCATTGCGCAAAGCGATATCACCCCTGAGAATTTCCATTCCTTGAAGTCGATCGAAGCATTGATCGAGCGCACTTTGGCACAGCGCGGCTAGAGCACGGCTCGAACGCGGCTCGAGCCTTGCGCACGCCTAAGATCGCCCGTTCAGCGCGGCGATGAGCGTATTCACATCTTCCATCGATGTCTCGCCGTTCGTGGCGCAGATCCGTACGACTTCCGCCCCCTCGAAGGTTGTAAAAGCGACCCAGGCGCGACCGGAGGCCACTACCCGACGCACAAGAGCCCGTACGTCCCCGAGCTCGGGCGGCGGTATGGCGTTTAGCACGGCCACGGGCGAATCATTGGCAATGCTCCAACCTGATGCTATCAGGCCTTCCCTGACGCGCTCGATGACCGCCACGCCGCGCTCAACATGCGCGCCGAGTCCCTGCCAGCCTGCGGCCGCCAGGATGAGGAACAAGCGCAGTCCTACAAATCGCCGCGACCATTGCAGGGTGTTTAAATAGGGATCGAGGCCGGAGACGTTTGACGGCATGAAGGTGGTTGAGGCGTTAAATGCCTCTGACAAGAGATCTGCGCGGCGCGTGATAAAAATCGCGCATCCCATCGTTGTTGCGAACCACTTGTGGGCGTCGATCGTGATCGAGTCCGCGCGGCCGATACCTTCGAGCACGCCGCGCAGTCGATCGGAGGCGAGCAGCGCGCCCCCCCATGCCGCATCGACGTGAAACCAAAGCCCCTGCTGTTTAGCAATATCGGCGCAGGCGTACAAGGGATCGATCATCCCGCCGCCGGTGGTTCCCGCCGTGGCCGCCACCATCACAGGAACGGCTCCCGCCGCGCGGTCCTCGAGAATGGCTCGAAGCAGTGCCGCAGGATCCATGCGTCCGCAACCGTCGGTGTCGACCAACCGCAATGCCGCGCGTCCGATGCCTGCCTGGTGCGCAATTTTCAGCCACGCAATGTGGCAATCGCGGGAAGTGTAGAACTTCGCCGGTCCATCGAAGGCTCGCGCGCCATCGGTGGCGAATTTCGCGTGACCCGCCGTGAGTGCGCAGAGCAGCGCGGTGTAATTCGCTTCGGAGCCGCCGGTGGCGAAGTGCCCCGCGGCGTCGTCGCCGAAAGAGGCGCGGCGCGCGACGGCTTTGATGACGTGCGCTTCCAGCGCCACCGGCACGGGGGAAGAACCTGAGCTCGCGAGCTGCGGATTGAAAATTGCCGCAATCTGATCCGCACATTGCGAGGGAAAACTCGCGCCCGGATTGAAAAGCCCAAAATAGCGCGGGTTCGCCATTTGCACGATGCCGGTTTCCATACGGGCCATTGCCCAGCGCAACGCTTCCTCGAGAGGGCGCGGCGCACCGAAATCAAAAGTTTCGAGTTCGGCGCGAAATGTCTGCATGTCAATGGTGGGAGTGACCGGTCCGGATTGAACGCGCCTGCGGGCCGCTTCCAATTCGAGCGTCAACCAGCGCCCAATCCGATCTCGGTCGGACCCCTCGGGAAATAACGCCGAGATCGGTTCCGGCAGTGGATCGGGATTCACACGCGGACGCCGAGTGCTTGGTCCAAATCGGCCAGAATATCGTCGATGTGTTCGATTCCCACGCTCAAACGAATACTGCCCGGGCCCACTCCCGCGGCAAGTTGTTCTTCCGAGCTCATTTGCCGATGCGTCGTCGATGCCGGGTGACACGCCAGGGATTTCGCGTCGCCCAAATTTACAAGGCGTTTGAACAGCCGCAGCGCATCGTAAAAACGCATCGCGGCGGGTAGTCCGCCGCGTACTTCGAAGGTCATGAGAGAGCACGCCTTGCCGCCGAGGTATTTTTGCACGAGGGGGTAGTAGGGACTATCGGCAAAGCCTGCGAAATTCACCGATTCCACGCGCGGGTCGGCCCGCAGAAACTCGGCGACCTTAAGGGCATTTTCAACATGCCGCTCTACGCGCAAGGCCACCGTTTCGATGCCTTGGAGCAGTAGAAATGCGTTCATCGGAGAGAGCACCGCACCCACGGTGCGTTGGTGCACGCTGCGGCAACGTCCTATGAACGCCGACGCGCCGTAATGCTCGGTGTACACCAAACCGTGATAGGACTCGTCGGGTTGCGTGAACATGGGATAGCGAGCCGCGTGGGTGCCCCAAGGAAACCGCCCGCAGTCGACGATGATCCCGCCCAGCGTGGTGCCGTGTCCCCCCATGAACTTGGTCAAGGAGTGAACGACCACATCGGCGCCATACTCAATGGGCCTGACCAGCATGGGCGTCGCGACGGTGTTGTCCACGATCAAGGGCATGGAGTACTGATGCGCAAGGCGCGCGAGGGCTTCCAGATCGCAGACGTTGCCGGCGGGATTGCCGACGGTCTCGCAAAACAGCGCCCGGGTATTTTCATCGATCAAGGCTTCAAGATCAGCAGCGCGGTCGGATTTCGCAAAACGAACCTGCATCCCCATCTTCGGCATGACATGGGCGAACAAGGTGTATGTCGTCCCATAGAGCTGCGGCACCGACACCAAGTTGCGGCCCATCTCGAGTGCATTGATCGCGGCATAGAACAGCGCCGTTTGTCCCGAGCTCACGCTCAACGCGCCGACACCCCCCTCGAGTTCCGCGACGCGCTGCTCCAGGACTTCGGTGGTCGGGTTGCTGATGCGCGTGTAGCGAAAGCCCGGCACCTCCAAGTTGAACAACGCAGCGCCGTGCTCGGCGCTATCGAAAGAGTACGCAGCCGTTTGGTAAATCGGAACGGCCACCGCCTTGGTCGTGGGGTCGGAGTCGAAGCCCCCGTGAATTGCAATCGTTTCGCGCTTCATTCTCGGCAAGTTATGGCTAAAGAGGTTGTCCCAGTGTATATCGAACGATGCAGGGAGTCGTGGTATGGTTCGCAATTCACAAGATGCCGTTAGAATGATCCTTTCCCCGCCGCAGGCCGGCCGCCTCGACCATAAATTCGCGCGCGACGCGTGGCTTCGGGCGCTGCAAAAAACCGCCGGCATTGCCGAGCAGGCGCTCACCCTGCCGCAGCTGGTCGTGCGCTTGGGCGTCGAGTTCAACGACAGAATGGCACTGTGCTCCCCCGAAGCATCGCTCACGTACGCGGAGTTGGGCGCTCGATGCAATCAGTACTCTCGCTGGGGAATATCGCAAGGCCTTGCAAGCGGCGATGTGGTCGCGCTGCTGATGCAAAACTGCGCGCAATACCTGGCCGTGTGGCTCGGTCTGTCCCGCATCGGGGTGACCGTGGCGCTGATCAATTCTCAGCTCGCCGGCGAGGTGTTGGCGCATTCCATCGAGATCGCGGGCCCAAAGTTTCTGATCGTGGGCGAGGATCTGGCACCGCGTATCGGCGCGATCCGTCCACGATTGCCGGCGCAGCTCAAGTACCGGATGCTGGGCTCGAGCCCCGCGGATTTCGTCCCGCTCGACGTCGAGATCGCGGCATTCACCGGAGAGTTGCTCCTTGCATCCGAGCGAACAGTGCCACCGCTCGACAGCACGGCGCTCTATATCTACACCTCCGGGACCACAGGCCTACCGAAGGCAGCGAAGGTCAGCCATTACCGGCTCATGCAATGGAGCCAATGGTTCGCCGGCATGATGGATACTCAGCCGAGCGACCGTATGTTCAATTGCCTGCCGCTGTATCACAGTGTCGGCGGCGTAGTAGCGAACTTCGCCACGCTGGTGAACGGCGGCACGGTGGTGCTCCGGCCCCGATTTTCGGCGTCGGATTTTTGGCGAGACGTGCGCGACGAAGGCTGTACGCTGTTCCAGTACATCGGCGAATTGTGCCGATACCTGGTCAATACACCCTCTCAGCCGATTGAAACCGAGCATGTCCTGCGGCTGGCCTGCGGCAATGGCTTACGGCCGGAGGTGTGGGACCGATTCAAGGCGCGGTTCCGAATTCCCCGCATTCTGGAATACTACGCATCCACCGAGGGCAATTTTTCTTTGTACAACTGCGAGCAGCAACCGGGCGCCATCGGGCGAATACCCGCGTTTTTGTCGGATCGACTGCCAGTGGCGCTATTGCGATTCGATGCCGAACGATCGGAACCCTGGCGCAACGCCGAGGGTTTCTGCGAGCGATGCGCCGCCAATGAAGTGGGCGAAGCCGTCGGATTCATACCATCGGATAACCGGCACGCCGGCCGATTCGAAGGCTATGCAGAGGAGCAAGCTTCGGCGCGCAAAGTGTTGCACAACGTCTTCAATGCTGACGATTCCTGGTATCGCACCGGCGACTTGATGCGACGCGACGAGCATGGATTCTATTATTTCGTCGATCGCGTCGGGGATACCTACCGCTGGAAAGGAGAGAACGTCTCCACGGCGGAAGTGCTGAGCGCACTCACGGCCTGCCGCGGCGTAGTCGATGGGGTCGTTTACGGCGTCGCGGTACCCGGCAGCGACGGACGTGCGGGCACCGCTGCATTGGTAGTGGAAAAGGATTTTGATCTGCCGGCGTTTCGCGAGGAAGCGGCATCGCGCCTGCCGCCTTATGCGCGGCCGGTTTTTATAAGGATACTGCCCCGCCTGGAGGCGACCAGCACCTTCAAGCCGCGAAAGCAGGAACTCATTCAACAGGGTTTCGATCCTGAACGAATCAGCGATCCGATGTACTTCGATGATGCGCGATTGCAGCGTTACGTGCCGCTCGATAGCGTCCTATTCACGGCCATTTCAAACGGTTCGCTGCGCGTCTAACGGTCAACTCCGAGATCAGAATGTGGCCAAGCTAACGGTGTCGGTGACATCATCGACCGCAAAGGCTACCGGGAGGGCGATGACCGGCACGCGAGGCCTGCCCTCGAGCCACGTTTCGAACGACTCTCGCGGCATGGGCTTTGCATAAAAATACCCTTGTGCGATGTCGCAGCCGAATTCCCGCAGCCGTTCGCCCGCGGCGGCGGTCTCGATGCCTTCGGCAACGACCTTTAGTCCCAGCCCGTGGGCCATGTCGATAGCAGAACGCACCACGGTGGTGAACTCAGGATCGCTCTCCACGTTTGCAATGAAACTGCGATCTATTTTCATTTCATGAACGGGCATGCGTGCGAGGTGGCTCAACGAAGAATAGCCCGTGCCGAAATCATCGATCGACAGGCTCACGCCCAATGCGGCGAGGGCCTCAAGCATGTGTAGCGCGCGGGCCGGGTCTTCGATGAAGCCGCTCTCGGTCAGCTCCAACGTGAGCAGCGAGGGCGGCAGCTGATTGCGGCTCAGCAGCGAGGCGACACGTGAATCGAAGCGCGCATCGCCAATGTCCTCGGCGCTGATATTCACCGCCAAGGTGAGGGCCTTGCCGTCGCGCTGCCATTGCGCGGCTTGCGCCATGGAATGATCCAAGGTCCATCGCGTCAACCAGCGTATGAATCCGGTTTGTTCGGCGAAGGGAATGAAATCGACCGGCGCCAATAGGCCGCGGGTGGGATGCTGCCAGCGCAGCAGAACCTCGGCACCGGCGACGCGGCCCGTGCTCAATTCGATCTTTGGTTGAAAGTACAGCCGCAACTCATCGTGTTCCACGGCATGCCGTAGCTCGCCGAGCAAGGAAAGCTGGTAGCGAGCCGCGGGCTTGAGCGCCTGATCATAGATTGCCAGCGCGCGCTTTTCACGCCGTGCGGAGGCCAGCGCCAAATCCGCGCAACGCATGAGTTCGTCGGCGGATGTAGTGCCCAAAGATATCGCCAGCCCCACCGTTGCGCTGATGTCGATGGGCTGCGCTTCCACCACCACTGGCTCGGCGAGGGCGAGCAGTAACGAGGTGCCCCAGGCATGCAGGCCGGCGCGGTCGCGAAGCTGGGTAAACGCGGCGAATTGGTCCGCTGCGAGCCGAGCCACCGTCGACTTGACAGAAGGGACCCCGGACATCCGAGCCGCGATCTTGATGAGCACGGCATCGCCGACCGAATATCCCAAATGCTCGTTGATACGGCGAAATCGATGCAAATTGATGACGACGACGCCGATCGGGGCGCCGCGCGTTTCGAGCAGGGCATCGCTCAAGGCCGCACCGAAAGCCGTTCGATTCATGAGCCCGGTGAGCGCGTCCTCGTAGGCCAAACGACGGATCGCCTGATCGCGCGTTTGCACGGCCGTTTGCATCAGTTGCAAGCCCTCCGCGAGCACGCCGAGTTCGTCGCCCCGCTGCACGTGATTTTCTCCATCGTAGGTACCGGCGCGCATTTGGTCGACCGACTTGGTCAGGTCCTGCAACGGGCGCGTAATATTGCGAGCCAGCCAGAAAGCGGCTAGAGCAAAGGCAAACAAACTTACCGCGCCGATCACGAACAGTGCCTTGGTCAGCCGCTCGAACGGCGCGCGCGCATCGGCCAGGGATCGCGATAAAACGGCAACGATCTGCGTATCGCCCACCTTGGATAAATCGATTCGGCGCGTGGCCACGTCGGTCGTTCTCAAGCTACCGTTCGGGACCGTGCTGATGACGTTGGCCCAGCGGCCACCTGTATTGACGGACAACGTCACGGCAAGGCCGGTGATGTCGGCCAGCTCGCGCGCCGCCGCGTCATCGAGCTCGAATCCCATGGCGATCCACGCCACCGGTAGCGGGCTGCGCACGGCCACGATCACGACCTGATAAATGCGTCCCTTGTCCACCATGAGGGTTGCGGCACTGTCTGCCGCCGCGGCATTCTCCTGCAGGGACAAGATGGGAAAGGGTGCGCCGGCCGTCAGATGAGTACCGGAGGCGGCAATGACTTTGCCGCTCAGCGAGGTGAGCACCACCATCGCTGCCCCGATGCGCCCGCCGCTATTCTCCAATGCCGAGGCCAGCGTCGCGGTGTCGCGCGCCGCCACCGCTTCACGGAAGCCATAATCGGCGGCGACGGCTTGCGCAGCTTGAGTCAACTGGCGGCGATTGCTCTCCAGCAGCCGTGAGAATACCAATGCACCGACATCCAGTTGCCGCTGCACTTCGCGTCCTGCGCTGTCGCGGTTGGTGGCCAGCACCGCCCCCAACGCAGCCGCCAGCACAGCCGCCAGCAACAGCAGAAAAGTAACGGCAATCCGGGTTCGAAGCGCCAACGCTTTTGGCTCCCAATGCTGGCTCGTAGGCTACATGCCTTAGGTTAAGCGGGCAGGGCGTGGAAGGCTGTGCGTTTGCCCACAATTGCCTCGGTGGCGGGTGCAGGCGCACGTGATCCAAGTCTCACATAGCTTACACTCGCCCACTATGCCCATCGTTCGCCTCGATAAAGCCTCTTTAAGCTTCGGCCTTAAGCCCCTGCTCGACAACGTCAGCCTGCAATTGCGCAGGGGCGAGCGCGTGTGCCTGCTCGGCCGCAACGGGGAAGGCAAGTCCTCCCTGTTGCAATTGATTTCCGGAATGCTGCTGCCCGATAGCGGCGACGTGTGGGTTCGTCCCGGCGCCCGAACCGCCACCCTGGCGCAGGAAGTCTCGGACGGCAGCGAGGCGCTGGTCCGCGACGTGGTATTGGGGGGCGTCGATTCGAAGACGCCGGACGATGACTGGCAAGCCGAGCTTCAGGTCGATCAGGTCATCTCCCGTCTAGGGTTGAGTGCGGAAGCCTCGATGAGCGCATTGTCGGGGGGCTGGCGCCGGCGCGTGATGCTGGGCCGTGCGCTCGTTGCCGCCCCCGATGTCCTGTTGTTGGATGAGCCGACGAACCACTTGGATATCGAAGCCATTACGTGGCTCGAGAACATGATGTTGGACTTCGCGGGAGCCTTGTTCTTCATCAGCCACGACCGAGCGTTTGTCCGTCGCTTGGCGACCAAAATCGTGGAACTTGACCGTGGGCAGCTGCGCGTATGGCCGGGCAATTACGATGACTATGTGGTGCAAAAGCGGGCGGCGCTCGAGGTGGAAGCCAAGCATGCGGCCTTGTTCGACAAAAAGTTGGCGCAAGAAGAGGTATGGATCCGCCGAGGCGTGGAGGCGCGGCGCACTCGCAATGAGGGCAGGGTGCGGGCGCTGGAGCAATTGCGGATACAACGCCGCGAGCGTCGCGACCGGATCGGCTCGGTGGAGCTGCGCGCGCAAGATGCCGCACCCTCCGGCAAACTGGTGTTCGAGGCACAACGTGTCACGCACTCTTTCGGCGGGATGCCGGTTATTCAGGATTTCTCGGCGCGCATCCAGCGCGGCGATCGTATCGGCATTATCGGGCCGAATGGCTGCGGAAAAACCACCCTGATCAAACTGCTGGTGGGGGAGATTGAGCCAAGCTCGGGCCTGATCAAGCGCGGCACGAACCTGTTGCCTGCGTATTTCGACCAACAGCGCGAGCAATTGAACCTCGCGGCATCCATTATGGACAACGTCACCGGCGGCAGCGGGGACACGGTGATGATCGATGGCCAGCCCCGGCATGTATCGGGCTACCTTCGCGATTTTCTGTTTCCACCCGAAAGGTTGAATGCGCCCGTGAGCATGCTGTCGGGCGGTGAACGCAATCGGCTGCTGCTGGCGCGCCTGTTCGCCCGTCCCAGCAATCTATTGATCATGGATGAACCCACTAACGATCTCGATGCGGAAACGCTCGAGTTGCTGGAAGAAATGGTGGCCGAATACGCCGGCACGCTGCTCCTCGTCAGCCACGACCGCGCGTTTCTCGACAATGTCGTGACCAGCACGCTGGTGTTCGAAGGGCAGGGCCAAGTCAATGAGTATGTCGGCGGATATTCCGATTGGCTCAGGCAGCGCAAAACGCCGGCTCAGATGTCGGCGGCAGCCACGGCCGCCACGGCAGCCACGAGCAACACCGCGCAGGCGATAAAGACGCGCCGCCTGTCGTATAACGAACAGCGCGAGCTCAAGCAGTTGCCCGAGAAGATCCAGCACCTGGAGGCTGAGCAAGCGCAGCTGAATGCGCTGATCAGCGACCCGAGGCTTTTCCAACGCGACAAGGAGGAAAGCACGCGAACTCTGCAGCGGCTGCAGTCGTTGGCCGCGGAGCTGGAGGCCGCGTACGCGCGTTGGGACGCGCTCGAGAGCTTAAGCCTCGTCGCGACGCGGGCTTAGCGGGGGCGCAGGGCGGCTAGCGGCGCGGACGTCCTCGGCCGAGCAGATCACTGGGATTGGGCAGACCTGCGCCGGCGCCGTCCGGGATCACCAATGAAGAAGCTTGCTCGCGGCGCATATCTTGAAGCTCCCGCATGGTTTGACGTACCGCCTCCTCGGCGGCGGCGCCGAATTTTTCGATGGCGGCGCTCAAAGTTGGCGCATCGAGTTCGAAACTGATCGGTACTGCGCCCATGGGCGTCATCACTTGCGCTTGTCCTACAAATATCACCGGCCGTTTCTCGTCTGGCATACCGTCCGCGCTCACCGGTGTCAATCTACGGATCGTGCCTACCTTGCGATCGGTAAAAGTTTCCTCCCGATAGACTTGCGTCGCGTCCATGGCGGCTTGCCGGCCCTCATTGGCACTCATGTAGATACCCCTTCAACGGATTCGAGAGAGCCAACCCTAGCAGTTTTCAGCCTCGTCTTGGAGGCCTGATACGATATCCGGCTTGGCACACCCCACCACAGTATCAAAGATCCCGATTTGGCAGACCCTTCTGGGCGTAGCTCTATTTGGCGTGGCGCTATTTGTCCTACATCACCTGCTGGGCCAGTATCACTGGAAGGACATTCTGCTACGGGTCCGGTCGATTTCGAATGCTAAGTTGCTGCGCGCGGCATTTTTCACATGCGCGGGTTATGGCTGTCTGACGTTGTACGACTTGCTCGCAGTACGCTTCGCCGGCGCAAAGGTTCCCTATCCCCGCGTGGCGCTCATCTCATTCATGGGATACGCCATCGGGCACAACGTGGGCCTGAACTCCATCAGCGGCGGAGCAATCCGCTACCGCGCCTACACGGCGCTCGGCTTAAGCGCCAAGCAGATTGCAACCATCATCGCGTTCGGCACCCTAACCTTCTTCCTCGGTGCGAGTGTGCTGCTCGGATTGTCTCTGCTCTCGAATGCCGGTATGTCGGGGTCGATCTTGCACGTGCCTGCATGGCTGGCCACGGCCGCCGGCGTGGCGCTGCTGACAGTCGCCGCGGCCTACCTCTGGCTGGTTTGTACGCGCCACGCACCGCTGCGCTTTCGCAGCGTGGTCATTCCGGTGCCGAAGCCGCCGGTAGCCTTTGCGCAGATCGGCATCAGTTGTGTCGACATGTTGTGCGCCAGCAGCGTCCTGTACGTGCTGCTGCCGCGCGAGGCCTCGTTCAGCTTCACCGCTTTTGCGGGCGTTTATCTCATTGCCCTCGCCGCCGGCGCCATCAGCAACGTTCCAGGCGGCATCGGCGTGTTCGAATTCGTCTTGTTGCTGCTCATGCCGGCGATTCCTAAGGACCGTTTGCTGGGCGCGTTGGTGGCTTATCGCGCCATTTATTATTTCGCTCCCTTCGCCCTGGCCCTGGTTCTGCTGGGTGCGCACGAAGTCTGGATCCACCGCGCCCCTGTGGTGCGTGTCGGGCGGATGGCGCGGACCTTCCTGATCGCAATGACGCCCCAAACCATTTCAATCGCGGTCTTCCTGGCCGGCGCGGTGCTGCTGTTTTCAGGAGCAACCCCCGGCCTCGGCAACCGCTTGGCACTGCTGCGGGATTTCGTGCCCTTGCCGGTGCTGGAATTGTCTCATCTTCTTGGCAGCGTCGTGGGCGTGGGCTTGCTCATCATCGCGCACGGGTTGTACCGGCGTTTGAACGCGGCCTGGTGGATCACGATCTGGCTGCTGTGCGCGGGAATCCTGCTCTCTCTGCTCAAGGGCTTTGACTACGAAGAGGCGACGGTTCTCGGGGCCGTGGTCATTCTCCTGTTCACCGCGCGCGCGCGATTTCGGCGCCGCGCCTCGCTGATCGAGCAGCATTATTCCAGCGCGTGGATCGTGGCGTTCTTTTTGGTCTTGTTGACGGCTGGGTGGCTGGTGCTTTTTGCCTATCGGAATCTGCGCTACGAGAACGAATTGTGGTGGGAGTTTGCGTTTCAAGCCTCGGCGCCGCGCAGCCTCCGAGCCTCGCTGCTGGCGGTGATTTTCGCCGCCGCCTACGGCCTGTGGCGTGTGCTGCGGCCGGCGCCGCCGCGCTTTTCCGCCCCGAGCGCAGCCGATTTGGAATGCGTCGAGAAGCTAATCGAGAAAAGCGAGGACTCGACGGCAAGTCTTGCGCTGCTGGGCGATAAGAACCTGCTGTTCAACAACGATCGCACGGCATGCATCATGTTTCAGGCGTCGGGCAGCAGTTGGGTGGCCATGGGCGATCCCATCGGGCCGGTCGAGCTCGGTGAAGAGCTCGCCTGGGATTTCTTGGAAGATTGCGACGCGATGGCAGTCTCTCCGGTGTTCTACCAGGTCACCCCGGAACGTCTGCCCTTATACGTGGATTTGGGATTGACCCTGAGCAAGCTCGGCGAGGAGGCTCGCGTTCCGCTCGAAAACTTTTCCCTGCAGGGTCCTTCTCGGTCGGACCTGCGTCAGGCGCATCGGCGCGCCCTCCGCGACGGTTCGACTTTCGAGCTGGTAGCGCGCCGCGACGTGCCGGCGATCTTGCCCGATCTTCGCGCGGTTTCGGACGCTTGGCTCGAAGAGAAGAAAACCGCCGAAAAGCGCTTTTCCTTGGGCTTCTTCGACGAACGCTATATCGCTCATTTCGATATCGGGGTGGTTCGTCACAACGGCAGAATTTGCGCGTTTGCGAATCTCTGGCGCGGCGGTCTTGTCGAGCTGTCGGTGGATCTGATGCGCTATAACGAGGCTGCGCCAAAGGGTGTGGTTGATTTCATGCTGATCGAATGCATGCAATGGGGCAGGGCGCAAGGGTTCAAGTGGTTCAATTTAGGGATGGCGCCGCTGTCGGGCCTGGAGGAGCACGCGCTGGCTCCGGCGTGGCACAAGCTGGGTAGGATGGTGCAGCGCTACGGTGAAAATTTTTACAATTTTGAGGGCTTGCGCAAGTTCAAGGAAAAATTTGATCCGGTGTGGCGGCCTCGCTATCTCGCCGCACCGGACGGCCTTGCCATGGCCGGCGCTGTGCTGGACGTGACCGCGCTGATATCAGGAGGTGTGCGCAACGTGCTGCGCAAGTAAATTACCGACGCCCTCTCGCGGGAGTGCTCTTGACCCTGCGGCTTTAAGCGAACTGCGTTTCGATTTTCTGAGCGACCTCGCGCATCTTCGGTAAAAATTGTTCCATCGCTGTCCGCAGCGGCACCGCGGTGGCTGCATACCGAACCGTAACGGTGGCGAGAATTCTATCCTTGGCGCGCACCGGGATCGCCAAGCTGGTTTCTTCCGATATCCGGCGCGCGCGGTGCGCCATGCCGAAACCTTGGGTCCGAGTTTCGTTGAGCAGCCGATCCACCTCGGCTCGATTGCGCGCCACGCGATCCTCGGGCAAGGATGAGCGCGCCAGGAGTTCCAGGATGGCGTCGCGCTGCGGCGCAGGGCAGAAGGCCAAGTAGGCGCGTCCCGCCGCAGAGCCGAGCATCGGCACCCGCACGCCGGCGCTGTACTGTTCCAATGCAAGAGGGCTTTGGCGGTCGGTGGTTTCGCGGATCATCATGGTCGAGCCGGAGGGCGTCGCTATGGCGACGGGCCAGACGATTTGAGCGCCCAGGGCTGCCAGCAGCGGTTTTGCGATGTGCGCCACCAGCGCTTCGTCGTCGAAACCCTCCGACAGCGCTCGCACCAGGATGGTAGGCCGGTAGCAGTCATCGTGCGCATCCCGCTCAACGTAACCCGCCAGACGCAACGTTTCCAAAATGCGATAGGTGGTAGTTCGCGGGAGGGACACGGCCGCAGCGAGCGTGTTGATGGCCGCGCGCTCCAGGCGATTCAATTCGGTCAAGACTTCGAGGCCTCGATTCAAGGCGCGAATGGGACGGGTCGAGTCCCGGACGCTTTCCTCGCTCGAATCCAGCCGCTCTTTGGAATCCATCTGATCTTTCGAATCCATCTGCTCTTGAGAATCTAAGGCTACTTGTGCGTGCATACCTCTACCTACCTTTAATCGTCGCCAGCGCTGCCAATGCCGCGACACGAGCTAAGGTATGGTCAATCAGGCGCTCTGGGTAAGTGATTCCCAATTGCACACCGGCATCGATCAAGACCTGTCGCGGCGCGGCCCACGGCTGATGGATCCATTCCCTCGGCAGTCGCGCGAGTTCGGGAACCCACCCTCGTACATAGGTACCGTCCGGATCGAATCTGGTTGCTTGGGTGAGGGGATTAAAGATCCTGAAATAAGGGGCTGCGTCAGGCCCGCATCCGGCAACCCATTGCCAGCCCAGCGTATTGTTGGCGAGATCTGCATCGACCAGGGTGTCCCAAAACCACTGCGCGCCTTCGGTCCACGGGAGCAGCAAGTCCTTGACTAAAAAGGAGGCGGCAATCATCCGAACGCGATTGTGCATCCAACCGGTCTGCCATAGTTGGCGCATGCCGGCATCCACGATCGGATACCCCGTTACGCCGCGTTGCCACGCACTTAAGCCCTCAACATCGTTTTTCCAGGGGAATGCCGCAAAACGAGGATTGAGCGGCTGATCGGTCAGGTGCGGAAAATGATAGAGCAAGTGGTAGGCGAACTCTCTCCAGCCGAGCTCGGTCAGAAATTGCGACTCGCGCCACGTTGAGTGCTGGCCACGGGCGAGGGCAAAGTGGCGTACCGCATGCCAGACCTCGCGCGGACTGATCTCTCCGAAATGAAGATGAGGCGAGAGGCGGGAGGTGCCGGCGGTATCCGGACGGTCGCGAAGACCTCTATATTCATCGAAGGCCTGTTCCAAGAACCGCTGCAGCGAGGCTTGGGCGGACTCGCTGCCCGGCTTCCACGCAGCGCCGAGGCCGCCGGTCCAATCAATCCGCGGTAAGAGCTCAAGGCTCTCGAGCGGCAAGGATTCCGGCCACGTTTGCGGTGCCGGCATCCGGCCCGGGATTCTCAAGGGCGGCGCCGGATCGGCGAGCGACAACACATGGCGCCAGAATGCGGAAAATACCTGGTAGGCGTTGCCGGCCTTCGGTTTCACGCTCCAAGGCTCCTGCAGCAGCGCGCCATTGAAGCTGCACGCCTCAAGGCCTGCCTCGCGCGCTTCGGATTTGACCCGGCGGTCCCGCGCCACGATGCTGGGCTCGTAGCGCCGATTCCACAGTATGTGCTGGGCATCGCAGGCGCGTGCAAGTTCCAGCAATTCCTGACACGCGTCGTGGCTTCTGCGCAGGACGAGGCGCGAACCTAATCGGCGCAAATCCTCCTCCAACCGGGAGAGGCTGCCGTGCAACCACCAGCGTGACGCGCCTCCAGGGGCCCAAGCGCCTTCTTCCTCGGGCGAGAAAATGAAAACCGGCACAATGGGCGCGCCAATCTCAATCGCCGCGGCCAGCGCCTGATTGTCCGCAACCCGAAGATCCTGCCGAAACCACAGCAACGTGCTCATGGCCTTGAGGGTACCGCAGAGATTGGTGCATTCAGCTACAATCCGCGGCCGAATTACTCGGACAGAAGGTCAGATTTTCATGTCGGAACAATACGTCGAGACAGTCATTATCGGCGCGGGTCCCGTTGGACTGTTTCAGATTTTTGAACTGGGCCTCCTCGGCATCAGCGCGCATATCATTGATTCACTGGGGCAGCCCGGGGGTCAATGCACCGAGCTGTATCCGGACAAACCGATTTACGACATCCCCGCGCTACCCATTTGCGGCGCGCAAGAGCTTATCGATCGGTTGCTGGAACAGGTCAAACCGTTCAACGCGGCTTTCCATCTGGGCCAAGAAGTCACCGAATTGCGGGTGCTCGAGAACGGCAAGTTTCACATCGCCACCTCCGCGGGGACTCGCCTGACCGCGGGTGCCGTAGTCATTGCCGCAGGCGTCGGCGCCTTTCAGGCGCGGCGTTTGAGCATCCCGGGCGCGGAAGCATTCGAAGGGAAAAGCATTCATTACCGGGTCAAGTCGGCCGGTGATTTTTTCAATCAGAATCTGGTGATTTGCGGCGGCGGCGATTCGGCCTTGGATTGGACCGTGGCGTTGTGTGAAAAGGCGCGCTCGCTGACCCTGGTGCATCGACGTGCGGAGTTTCGTGCGGCTCCGGCCACGGTCGCACGCATGCGCGAGTTGGTTGCGGCGGGTAAGATGCAATTCGTGCAAGGCAATGCCATCGCCCTCCAGAATCACAACGAGAAGCTCACAGGCCTCGAGGTGCAAACCGCGGATGCCCAAACTCAAACCATTCCCGTGGACCATGTGTTTGCCTTTTTCGGCCTGCACCCGAAATTGGGACCCATCGCCGAGTGGGGTTTGGAGCTCGAGAAAAAGGCACTCAAGGTCGACACCGAGAAATTTCAGACTAGCGTGCCGGGAATTTTTGCCGTCGGCGACATCAACACGTATCCGGGCAAGAAAAAGCTCATTTTAAGCGGTTTCCATGAGGCTGCGCTGGCCGCTTTCGCGATTCAGCATCATTTATTTCCCGAGAAGCGCCAATTCTTGCAGTACACCACCACGAGTCCGATCATGCAGAAGCGCTTGGGCGTCGCCACCGCCGGCTAAGGCCTTCTAAATCAAATGCATCAATTACTCGAAGACCTGATCAAGGTCATGACCCTGGAGCGCCTCGAGATCAATCTGTTTCGGGGCGAGAGCCGCGATATCGGCAGCCCGCAAGTGTTTGGCGGACAGGTATTAGGCCAGGCGCTGGTTGCCGCGACGGCCACGGTGGAAGATAGAGCGGTGCATTCATTGCATGCTTATTTCTTGCGCCGCGGCGATTTCAACGCGCCGATTGTTTACGAAGTCGATCGCGCTTGGGATGGAAAGCATTTCGCGACACGCCGCGTCGTCGCCATCCAGCACGGCGAGCAGATATTCAATATGTCCGCGTCGTTTCAAATGCCGGAGACCGGATTGGATCACCAATTTCCGATGCCGGACGTGCCGTTGCCGGAAAATCTGCCTGACCTGGCGCACTACCGCGCCTCCCTGGCGGGATTGCCGCCCGCCATGCTCAAGATACTGGATCAGAAGCGGCCGTTCGAGTTCAAGCCCACTGAGATTCCCAATTTCGCACGTCCCGAGAAAAAGCCGCCCTTCAAGTATGTCTGGATTCGTGCGGTGGACAAGCTCCCGGATGACGAGGCGCTGCACCGGTGTCTGATGGCGTATGCATCGGACTTTCAGTTGCTCGATACCGCGCTCAAGCCGCACGGACTTTCCTTTGCAAGGGACAAAATGGTGATCGCCAGCCTCGATCATGCAATGTGGTTTCATCGCAGCGTTCGAGTCGATGATTGGCTGCTGTATGCTATGGACAGCCCCAGTGCTTCCGGGGCCCGGGGTTTCACGCGCGGCAATGTTTTCGCGCGCGATGGCCGTCTGGTTGCCAGCGTATCGCAGGAAGGTTTGATTCGCGTGAAGTCTTAAGGAGCCTGGCTGATTATGCTCAAAGCCATCATCATTCTCGTTGTGATCATTGCGGTCCTGGTCGGCGGGATGCTGACCCTGCGCAGCAGCCGCCAGACCGGCATGCCGAGCGAGGATGTATTGAAGCGCGCCACGAAACGGGCCGACAGCCAAGCTGCCAAGGATGAGGCCGATCGTTAGCGGGGGCGGCGGCGGACGGCAGGGCTACGAATTTGCTTTCAATGTCTCCCACACTTCGCGGGGCAAAGTGAAGAGATGGCAGTCCCACCAGCGGTTCTTCGCGCGGCGGTGCTTGCGGTAAACCGCTTCCCAGCGCATGCCGATCTTCTCCAGCACGTGAATCGATGCGCTGTTGTTGACGTCCACAGTTGAGATCACACGCTCGGCGCGGAGGTCGAAAAATGCCGCGTCGACCAATGCCAAAGCAATTTCCGTGGCATATCCCTTGCCCCATTCATCGGCCCCCAACATGTAGCCCAAATCCACGACCTTGGCCTCGATCAGGGACAAATCGCACGCTCCAATCAGCCGCGCGGTCGCGACTTCCTCCACCGCGAGTTCAAAGCGCGTGCGCGGCTGCTCGCGTTGCGAGGCCAGCAGCTCCTCGAGATATTCCGCGGAGCTGTGCTCGTCGCGGGGCCCAAAGAAAAGATAACGCGTGACGCGCGGATCGGAAGAGTAGGCATGGATGGCATCGAGGTCCGAGGAAACAAACTCGCGCAGATTCAAACGCGCCGTGCGGATCGGCACGGTCAGCTTGCGCACAAAACCTTGCCCGGATTTAAGATCCCTTTTGGATCGAGCGCACGCTTCAATGCGTGCATGACGCTGAGTTCCACAGGATCCGCGCGGCGTGCGAACTCCTCGGCTTTGAGCCGCCCAATGCCGTGCTCAGCACTGATGCTGCCGCTCAAGGATTCGACCAGATCGAACATGGCATGTTCGAGCGGATGCGTTCGGCTGACGAAGAGCTCGAGGTCCGCCCCCGGCTTCTGGCTCAAGTTGAAGTGCAGGTTGCCGTCGCCCGCGTGCCCATAGGAAACGACGTCGCCCTCCGGCGCCAGGGCATTTGCGAGCGCGGTGCCCTTCTCGATGAGCGTCGGTATGGCGGATACCGGTACCGACACGTCGTGCTTGATGCTTGCGCCATGGCGGCGTTGCGCCTCGGGCACCGATTCGCGCAGTTTCCACATGGCCTGGGCCTGCGCAATCGATGTGGCGAGCATGGCGTCTTTGACGGTGCCGGCGGCTGCGGCATCTTCAAGCTCCGAGGTCAAAAGGCCGGTCAAGTTCTGGTTTAGATTCGCCGAGCCCAATTCGATCAGCAGATACCACGGCGAGTTGAAGTCCAGGGGATTGGCGACGCCCGCCACGTGCTTCACCGTCATTTCCACGGCGATTCTCGGCATCAGCTCAAAAGAGCTGATTTGTTCCCCCGCCGCGTTGCGTAGCCGGTTAAGCAGCTCTAGAGCGTGGGATGGCGAGTCGATCCCCACCAACGCGGTCGCGGTATCGGCTGCCACGGGAAACAGCTTCAACGAAGCGGCCGTGATCAACCCTAAGGTGCCTTCCGCGCCGATGAAGAGCGATTTGACGTCGTACCCGGTATTGTCCTTGCGCAGGCTTTTGAGTGCCGAGATTACCCGTCCATCCGCGAGCACCACTTCCAGTCCCAGCACCAGATCGCGCATCATTCCGTAGCGCAGAACCGCCGTGCCGCCGGCATTCGTCGACAAGTTGCCGCCGATTTGCGCCGTGCCCTCTGAACCCAAGCTCAAGGGAAACAAGCGATTCGCCTCGCGCGCCGCCGCTTGCGCGCCGGCCAATGTGCATCCGACTTCAACGATCATCGAATAATTGTCCGCGTCGATGTGCCTCACCCGATTTAAGCGCTGCATCGACACGACGACCTGCGATCCGCTTTCATCGGGGGTCGCGCCGCCGCAGTAGCTGGTATTGCCGCCATGGGGTACCACGGCGACTTCTTCCTGGTTGCAGATGGCGAGAATCTTCGCCACCTCTTCCACGCTGCGGGGACGCAGCACGAGCGGGGTGGCACCCCGGAACAGGTGCCGAAAATCGGTGAGATATTGAGCCAGCTCATCCGGCGAGTCCAGCCAACCGCCAGGCGCCACCGACGCCTTGAGCTGCGCCAGAGTCGAAGAACTAGGCGGGCGAGGCATATATTTATCTCTAGAGGCGCTTTCCCCCGCCCTCACGGACCGCTGCAGGCACCGGCTTCAAATCCCAGATCAACCCGACGAAAGACATCAGCTTCAACAAATAGAACGTGACGTCAAATTCCCACCAGTAAAAGCCCTGACGGACCGATGCCGGGTAGTGATGGTGATTGTTGTGCCAGCCCTCGCCCAAGGTAATAAGCGCCAGCCAGGGATTGTTGCGGCTGGTGTCGCCGGTCTTGTAGCGTTGGCGGCCGAAGACATGTGAAAGAGAGTTGATGGTGTAAGTGCCGTGGTACACCAATACGGTGGAGATGAAAAATCCCCATACCAGCATCTGCCAGCCCGTGGTGTGGAGGCCCGGGGCGATGTGCTTCAGCAGCACGCCGAGCAGGAACACACCGAGACCGAGCGCGGTCGGAACCACGATATCGAAGCGATCCAAGAATCGCAGTTCGGGATACTTGAGAAGATCCTTGACCCGCGACAAATCCGCCGCAAAGTGCTTGTGGGACATAAACCAGCCCATATGGCTCCAGAAAAACCCGTGCTGCACCGGCGAGTGCACGTCGTCCGGCTTGTCCGAGTGCACGTGGTGGTGACGATGATGGGCCGCCCACCAAATAGGTCCACGCTGCACCGCCGATGCGCCGAGCATGCCGAAAATGAACTGTCCGACGCGCGAGGTCTTGAAGGTTCGATGGGAAAAATACCGGTGGTAAAAGCCGGTAATGGCAAACATGCGCACGACGTACAACGCAATCGTGACCGACAGTGCGACCCAGCTGAAGCCCACCCAAATCACCGCCAAACAGGCCACGTGCATCATCAGAAATGGCAGCACGCGAGCCCAATCGATGTGGTGTCCGGTGTCGCTCGACACAACCTGCGGCGGGCGGGTTGCAAAATCGCTGTTGCCGAACCAACGCGAAAGTTCATGACCTACGCGTACGGAAGCGGGGGTCTCGATCACAATTTCATTTTCTGGCGTCATATCCTTCCTAAGGGTTAAGTGCCGCTATTCGCTCGTCCAATGGCGGATGGGTCATGAAGAATCGCATGAAGCCCCCCTCGCTACCGGTGTTGATGCCGAACGCCTGCAGCTGCGGCGGCATCGGTTGCCCGTGACTGCGCTTCAACATCTGCAGCGCGTCGATCATGTTGCCCGCGCCGGTAAGATCTGCGCCGCCTCGGTCGGCGCGAAATTCACGCCTGCGAGAATACCAACATACAATCATGCTCGCGACTATGCCCAGCAGGAACTGCGCTAGCATGGTGACCAGGAAAAAGCCGATCCCCGACTCCTGCCGGTCGTTGCGCAGCACCGCTCGGTCGACGATCCCTCCGATGATGCGCGCAAGGAATATCACAAACGTATTTAGCACACCTTGCAAAAGCGCGAGGGTAACCATATCACCGTTCGCGACGTGCGAGATTTCGTGACCCAGTACCGCCTCGACTTGGCCGCGAGACATGTTGCGTAAGAGGCCGCTGCTGACCGCCACCAAGGCTGCATTGCGCCGTGCACCGGTGGCGAAGGCATTCATTTCCTCGGACTCGAATATACCGACCTCGGGCATCGCAATCTGGACTTGGTCGGCCAGCCGCTTGACCGTCCCCGTCAACCAGCGCTCCAATTCGGAATCTGCCCTGTTGATAATACGCACCCCCATCATGCGCTTGGCGGTCCATTTGGACAGCGCCAGCGACATGAGGGAGCCGCCGAACCCAAATATAGCCGCAAAGGCGAGTACGCCGCCGGTCCCGCCTTGCAGCAGGTGCACGCCGAACACATTTTCCACGACAAACAGCACGACGCTGAGCAGCGCCAGGACGGCCAGGTTCGTGAGAATGAAGAGCAGAATGCGTTTCATGGGGCTTTAGATGCGGAAAACCAACCGCAATATGGTGACGGGGCACCTCTAATGGTCGGGATGCTGCGGCTCAAATTCAAGGCCTTCGGCCGCCCGTTGAATTTTTTGCATATGTGTAAAATCAAGGGTTTAACACTTCAGGGTAGCGATGCAGTATCGAGATTATTACGAAATTCTCGGGGTGACTCGAGGGGCTGATGCCGACGAGGTAAAACGCGCCTATCGCAAGCTGGCGCGCAAGTATCACCCCGACGTCAGTAAGGAAAAAAACGCTGAGGATAAGTTCAAGGAAGTCCAGGAAGCCTACGAAGTGCTGCGCGATCCGGATAAGCGCGCGGCCTATGATCAATTGGGGCGCAACTTCCGCAGCGGACAGCAATTCAGACCGCCGCCCGATTGGGGACAACGGTTCGGGCAATCCGGAGGGCAGCGGTTTTCCGATTTGAACGGCTTCAGCGATTTCTTCTCGAGCCTGTTTGGCGGAGGGGCCGCCGGAGGCGCCGCGGGACCCGGTGGTGAACGCGCTGAATCGGACGCGGGATATTTGGATGTCACCGTGGAAGAGGCCTTCGCCGGTACCAAGCGCCGCGTCACGTTAAGCGAAAATGGTCGTCAGCGCCAAGTCGATGTGCAAATTCCTGCCGGCGTGACGGAAGGCCAATCGCTGCGCATCGCGGGCGTAGCCGGACGCGGCTCACTGATATTTCGTATCCGGTTGCGCGCGCACCATCTTTACGAGGTCGCCCTCAAGGACGTGCAAATCGACCTGCCGTTGGCGCCTTGGGAGGCTGCGTTGGGGGCGAAGGTCGCAGTCCCCACGTTGGGGGGCACCGTTGAACTCACCGTGCCGCCCGGCGCGCAATCCGGACAGAAGCTACGCCTCCGGGGCAGGGGATTACCCGGCAACCCCAGCGGCGATCAAATCGTTGTCATCAAATTGGTCACCCCCGTGGCGCAATCGACCGCCGCGAAGGAAGCCTATGAGCGCATGAAGCGCGATTTCAAATTCGACCCGCGCGCCGATTGGCCGTAGCATTCAGGGGGCAACAGTCGGTTGCTCGAGAGGTGAGCGTGAACTATACAATTCGCGTCAACGGTAAGCCCCTCGCCGTTGAGGCCGATCCGCAAATGCCACTGCTGTGGGTGCTGCGTGATCTTCTGGATCTGAAAGGCACCAAGTTCGGCTGCGGCAAGAGCTTTTGCGGCGCGTGCACGGTGCATATCGACGGAGCGCCCGCGCGCTCGTGCACCAGGCCCGTCTCTGCGGTGGGCTCCTCTTCGGTCACCACCATCGAAGCGGTGGGGGCGACGCCCACGGGGCGGGCGGTGCAAAGCGCGTGGTTGGCGGTGGACGTCATGCAGTGCGGTTATTGCCAGGCCGGGCAAATCATGTCGGCTACCGCGCTCTTGGCCAAGAATCCCAAGCCCACCGATGCCGACATCGATAAGGCCATGTCCGGCAACATCTGCCGCTGCGCGACCTACACCCGCATTCGCGCTGCCATCAAGCAAGCGGCGGGAATGCCAACGGCCGACAGCCGGGATGCGCTCGCGTGATGCCCGCACAGCAGGCATCTCGGCGAGCCTTTCTGCGAGCCAGTGTTGCCGTGGGGGGCGGGCTCTTGCTGGATTTCTCGATGCCCGGCGTTCTTGGCGCGCGCGCGAATTCCTCAACCGCCGCGACCCTCAATGCCTTCGTGCAAATATCGAACGGCGGCATCGTTACCATCATGTCCAAGAATCCGGAGTGCGGCCAAGGTATCAAGACCATGCTGCCCATGTTGATTGCCGAGGAACTCGATGTGGATTGGAGCGACGTGCGCATTGAGCAGGCGTTGAGCGATCCGGCAAAATATGGGCAGCAATTCGCAGGCGGCAGCCGGGCGACGCCCCTAAATTACGAGGCCCTGCGGCGAGTCGGGGCAGCCGGGCGGCAGATGCTGATCCGTGCTGCCTCGCGAGCCTGGTCTGTGCCGCCATCGGAGTGCGAAACGGCCTCCGGAAAAGTGATCCATGTGCCCACGAAGCGTTCTCTGCGCTACGGCCAGTTGGCCTCCGAGGCTGCGACGCATCCTGCGCCGGACTTGGCGCAGGTGCCGCTCAAGGATGCGAAAGATTTTAAAATCATCGGCCGCTCGCACGGCGGGATCGACAGCCCGCTCATTGTCGCCGGCCAGCCGGTGTTCGGCATCGACGTGACCGTGCCGGGGATGCAGTACGCCGTGTTCGTCAAGTCCCCGGTTTTCGGCGGCACGGCTTTGCGCGCCAATCTGGATGCGGTCAAGTCTCAGCCCGGTGTGCGCGATGCGTTTATCGTGAAGGGTGGTGCCGAGTTCAACGGCCTGGCGAGCGGCGTTGCCATCGTCGGCTCGAATTGGTGGCTGGTGAACAAGGCGCGCGACGTACTCGAGGTGGTGTGGGATGAACGCGCCACGGCCGCCCAGAGCAGCGCAGGGTTTGCCGCGCAAGCGTCGGCGTTGTCGGGCCACAGCCCGGCACTGACGGTGCTCAGCGAGGGCAATGTGTCCGGCGCGCTGAAGTCCGCAAGCCGAACCCTCGAGGCGGCGTACAGCTATCCGTTCTTGTCGCACGCAACCTTGGAGCCGCAAAACTGCACGGCGCATTTTAGCGATGGCAAGGTCGAGATATGGGCACCGACGCAGAATCCGGATCCCGGACGCAAAATCGTGGCGAAGACCTTGGGCTTAACCGATGCCGATATCACCATTCATCTGATTCGCTGCGGCGGCGGTTTCGGCCGTCGCCTCATGAATGACTACATGGTCGAGGCGGCTTGGATTTCCAAACAAGCCGCAGCCCCGGTCAAACTGGTGTGGACGCGACAAGACGACATGCAACACGATTTCTACCGGCCCGCAGGGTTTCATTTCTTCAAGGCTGGCCTTGA
Source organism: Steroidobacteraceae bacterium (assembly GCA_036401515.1). Taxonomy (GTDB): domain Bacteria; phylum Pseudomonadota; class Gammaproteobacteria; order Steroidobacterales; family Steroidobacteraceae; genus Bog-1198. Next base: position 10,957 of record DASWUU010000086.1, on the reverse strand, counting down.
TGCCGGCGGCAAGCTCACGGCCTTCAGCGATCATTTCGTCACTTTCGGCGAGAACGGTAAGGCCGCACCCAGCGCGGACTTGAGTCCCAATGAATTCCCCGCAAAATTCGTCGGAGATCTCGAGCTGGGGATTTCTTTCATGCCGCTCGGCGTTCCGACCGGGCCCTTGCGGGCGCCCCGCAGCAACGCTCTGGCCTTTGCATTTCAATCATTCATCGATGAGATCGCGCATGCCGCCGGCCAAGACCCGCTGCAGTATCGCCTCGACTTGCTGGGCGAGCGCCGGCAGGTCGATGCGTTTGACACCGGCCGCATGATCGATGTGCTCAATTTGGTGCGTGAGAAATCCGGCTGGGGCAAGCGCACGCCGCCGAAAGGATCGGGCATGGGTGTCGCGTTTTACTACAGCCATTTGGGCTACTTCGCGGAAGTCGTGCATGCGACGGTGCGCGAGGGCACCCGCATCAGCGTGGACAAGGTGTGGGTGGCGGGGGATGTGGGCAGCCAGATCATCAATCCAACGGGCGCCGAAAACCAGGTGCAGGGTGCCGCGCTCGACGGCTTAGGCGAGGCTTTGGGCCAGGCCATCACGATCGAAAACGGCCGGGTCGTGCAAAGCAATTTCAACGATTTTCCGCTGCTACGCATGGACCAGGCGCCACCGGTCGAAGTGCATTTTCTACGCACCCAGCATCCTCCGACGGGGTTGGGTGAGCCGGCATTGCCGCCGGTGGTACCGGCGCTCTGCAACGCCTTATTCGCAGCCACAGGCAACAGAATTCGCAGCCTGCCCATCGATCCGAAAAGCTGGGTGTAGGGTTTAGCCGCCCGTGAGGACATCATCGCTCAGCACATCATCGGGCGACATGATGGCTTCGCCCTGTTTGCGCCGCTCGGCAGCGACCTGCACGCTTTGCGGTTTCACGAAAATCGCCCAGACTTCCGGATGTGCGCGTTTGATTTGAGCTTCCAGGTCCACCACTGCGCGTTCAATCTCGGGGGCGCGCATATAATCGAAAAAATCCAGGCTGAGCATGGCGGTCACGGTATTGGGCGCAAGCTGCACCGTCACGATGCTGTTGGCATTGCACACCCCTTTCATGTGGGCGGCGATTCGAATAATGGCATCGCTCAATGTCGGGTCGGCGCGCTCGCCGATGAGTAGGGCCTTCGATTCCTGCGCCAGCAGGACGGCAACCCCCGCCAAAATGGCGGCAATCACCAGGGAGGCAATCCCGTCCCAACGGCTGTCCCGGGTGAGTATGGCCGCGGTGGTGCCGGCAGCGGCCACCAAAATGCCCAATACGGCGGCGGAATCCTCGAACACGACGATGAATGCCGGCGGGTCTTTTGACCGCCGGAACGCTTCCCACCATCCCAAATTGCGTTTGGTGGCGCGAAAGGCGCGCGTCCCCACGATCCACGAGCCGCCCTCAAATACCAAGGAAGCGGCCAGCACCAGGTAGATAACCACGGGGCTTTCGATGGGTTGCGGTTTCAGCAAGCGATGAATGCCCTCGTAGGCTGAAACCCCGGCCCCGAGGGTGAAAATGAGCAATGCCACGACGAAGCTCCAGAAATAAATCTCGCGCGCGTAGCCCAAAGGGTGTTGCGAATCCGCCGGCCGCGAGGAACGGGCAATGCCGTACAGCAGCAACAGCTCGTTGATGGTGTCGACGAGAGAATGGACCGCCTCGCTCAGCATGGCCGCCGAGCCGGTCAAGGCGGCGGCTGTAAATTTTGCCAGGGCCACCAATAAGTTGCCCGCCAGTGCCGCCCAAACCGCCCTGACGGTGCCGCTTTTAGCCATGGTCCATCCCGCTTGAAGTATGGGCGGGCGACCCCACCTCTGCCCGACCCACTATAGATTGTAAGGCCATGACAACAGAATCTCAGCCGATAACGGACACACCGCCGCAAATCAAGGAATTCCAGGCCGAAACCAAGCAGGTGCTGCGCCTGGTCATTCATTCCCTGTATTCGCACAAGGAGATTTTCCTGCGCGAATTGATCTCAAACGCCTCCGACGCTCTCGAGAAACTGCGCTTCGAGGCCATCGCCAAGCCCGATCTCCTGGGCGCCGACTCGCTGTCGGTGACCCTCACCCCCGACAGTGCCGCCGGTACCTTGAGCATCAAGGACAATGGCATCGGCATGAGCGAGGCTGAAATCATCGACAATCTGGGCACGATCGCGCGTTCGGGTACCAAGCGCTTCCTCGAGACCTTGAGCGGCGATTCGGCCAAGGACGCGCAGCTCATCGGGCAGTTCGGGGTCGGATTCTATTCGGCGTTCATCGTAGCGGACAAAGTCACGGTCTTAAGCAAGCGCAGCGATGCCCCAGCGGTGCGCTGGGATTCCGACGGCGAGGGCCAGTACCAGATTCAAATCAGCGACAAAACCGATCGCGGCACCGAAGTCATTCTGCACCTGCGAGACGAGGACAAGGAATTCCTGGAGCCGGCGCGGTTGCGCCAGCTGGTGCGCAAATACTCGGATCATTTGAGCATCCCGGTGATCTTGAAGGCGGGCGACAGCGCCGAGACCTTGAATCAAGCGAAAGCCTTTTGGACGCGCCCTAAAGCGGAGCTCAAGGACGAGGATTACCAGGCGTTCTATAAGCATTTGACTCACGATTCCGAGGACGCGCGCGCCTGGGCGCACAATAAGGTCGAGGGCAACATCGAATATACGTCGCTGTTGTATTTGCCGAAGCAGCCACCCTTCGACCTGTTCGAGCGCGAACAGAAGGGAGGCATCCACCTCTACGTCAAGCGCGTGTTTATCATGGATAAGGCGGCCGAACTGCTGCCGCCATACCTGCGCTTCATGCGCGGACTGGTCGATTCGTCCGACCTGCCGCTCAACGTATCGCGCGAGCTGCTGCAGAACAATCGCACGGTGGAAAAGATCAAATCGGCACTGGTCAAGCGTTCCTTGGACCTGCTCGAGGACCTGGCGGCGAACAAGCCGCAAGAATACGCAGAGTTTTGGAAAACTTTCGGCGTGGTATTGAAGGAAGGCATCATCGATGATCCGGGCCAAAAGGTTCGGATCGCCAAATTGCTGCGGTTCAATTCCACCGCGGAGGCATCGGGCGCCGAAGCGCCGGGCGGCTCTGCGCCGGAAGTCACGCTCGAGGCGTATGTCGCGCGCATGAAACCGGACCAGAAGGCGATTTACTACCTGACCGCGGATTCCTTGACCGCCGCCCGCAACAGTCCGCACCTCGAAGGCTTTCGGGCGAAGAACATGGAAGTGCTGTTGCTCACCGACCGAATCGATGAGTGGGTGGCCGCGCATTTGCACGAGTTCGAGGGTAAAAAGCTCGCCAATGTGGCGAGCTCGGCGGCGGACGTGGCCTCGGCCATTGAGACTCCCGAAAAGGCCGCCGCGGAGAGCGCGTTCAAGGACACCTTGGACCGGCTTGGCAAGAGTCTCCTGGGGAAAATCGCAAGCGCGCAAGTGTCCGCTCGTCTCACCGATTCGCCCGCCGTATTGGTGGCCGGCGAATTCGGCGTGAGCTTGCGCATGGGCCGAATTTTGAAGCAGGCTGGACAGAACAATCCTTTTGCCACGCTGCCTATCCTCGAGGTGAATCCGAAACATCCTTTGGTGGAGCGGTTGAGGCAAACGCAGGACGATGCGTCCTTTTCCGATCTCGCTCACGTGCTCTACGACCAGGCGATGCTGGCCGAGGGCGGTGAGCTGGATGATCCAGCCATTTTCGTACGGCGTGTTAACCGGCTGATCGTGGAAGGACTCTCCGCGCAGCCGAAGATCATTCTGAGCTGAACATGCTGAGGCCACAGTGGCTAGCCAATGACGGTGATGCGGCGCTCAGCGTGGAGCCCGCTGCGCCGCCCGATGATGGGCCGTTGCTCGATGCCTATTCCGGCGCCGTGATTGGCGCTCTGGAGCGCGTGGCGCCCGCTGTCACCTTCATCGAGGTGACCGGAACCGCTCGCGGCGCGCGCGTACCCGCTTCGCGCAATCGCCGCGCTGAGCAGGGCAGCGGCTCGGGTTTTCTTTTCACGCCCGACGGTTACTTGCTCACCAACAGTCACGTGGTGGACGGCTCGGAGGAGATCACGGTCCGCCTCAACGATGACACACGCTTTCACGCCGACCTCGTGGGCGACGATCCGGATTCTGATTTGGCGGTGCTGCGCATCGGCTCCCCGGGCGCGTTGCCTTACGCGGAATTCGGCGATTCCGCCCGGTTGAAAGTGGGTCAGGTGGCCATCGCCATCGGCAACCCCTTGGGCTATGCGAAGACGGTCACGACAGGTGTGGTGTCGGCACTCGGCCGTACGCTGCGTGCGAAGTCGGGCAGGCTGATGCACGACGTCATCCAGACCGATGCGGCGCTCAATCCGGGAAACTCCGGCGGACCCCTGGTGGATTCGAAGGGACGCGTCATCGGCGTGAATACCGCCATGATCCCGCAAGCCCAGGCAATTTGTTTTGCCACGGGAATCAATACTGCAAAATGGGTCATCAGCCAGATATTCGCGCACGGCCGGGTACGCCGCGCCTATATCGGCGTGTCGGGCGCCACCGTGCCGATCGCTACGCGGGTGGTGCGCCATTTCAGTCTTCCGGGCAACACCGCGGTCCATGTCGCGGAGGTGGTCCCCGGCAGCCCGGCGGCCCTCGCAGGGGTCCAAACCGGCGATCGCATGGTCGCGCTCGACGGTGTGCGCATCAACGGCATCGACGGTCTGCAACGCAAGCTTGATGCCAGCTTGATCGGCCGCGAATGCGAATTGCAATTTCTGCGCCGCTCGAGCGTCATCAAGACGGCGATACGGCCGGTCGAAATGCCGCCGCTTCGAACCGCTGCAAGCGGCATCAAATCCAAGGAATCGATCCCATGACTCCAACCCATCCGGTGACCTTGGCGGTTCCACCAGAACCCACCGACCATGCGAAAGGATCGGAGCATGCCCGCGTGGTGGTGGTCGAGTACGGCGATTTCGAATGCCCCAGCTGTAAGGTCGCGGCGACCACGCCGGAATTGCTGGTCGAGCGATTTCCCAACCAAGTGCGTTTCATTTTCCGGCATTTCCCCCTGGAAGAGGCGCATCCCCACGCGCTGCTGGCGGCCGAATCCGCGGAGACGGCCGGCGCCCAGGGAAAATTCTGGGAGATGCACGATGTGTTGTTTCGCAATCAATTGCATCTGAAGGCCGCGGATCTATATCACTACGCGAGCGAGCTGGGGCTGGACATGGCGCGCTACGTTGCCGAGATGGACGATCATATTTACTTGCAAAAAGTGCGCGAACACATCGCCGGCGGGCGCTTGAGCCATATCCGCGCGACACCGACTTTTTTCGTCAATGGCGCGGTGCAAGACATCTCGTTCGGCATGAAAGCCTTGCACGATGCGGTGGCGGCGGCGGTAACCCACCGTCGCAAGTAATTGACGCCGGTCAAGGTCGTGTCTGCGCGTTAGCGCGAGATTGAGACGGATTCATCGGCATCCGCCAGGAGCAACGACACATGGCGAAGAGGCGGCGACTGACGGGAGTGTTGCCGCAGACAATGCGCGCTGCGGTGATCGATCGATTTGGCGGTCCTGAGGTGTTCTCGGTTCGCTCGATGCCGCTGCCCAAACACGGATCACGGGACGTATTGATTGCGCTGCATACGGTCGGTGTCGCGAGCTGGGATGCCGATATGCGCGAGGGGTGGTCGCCGACCGGACGCAAACCTCGCTTTCCAATGATATTGGGGACCGACGGCAGCGGGATTGTCGCGGCGGTCGGTTCGCTCGCGCATCGATTCAAGCGCGGCGACGAAGTCATCGCTTATGACTTCAATAGGGCAGGTTTCTACGCCCAGTATGTGAGCGTCCGGGCCAACAAAACCGGATTTCTGCCGAAGACCTTGGACTTGGGCCAGGCAGGCGCGATGACGTGCACCGGGCTTACCGCACTTCAGGGCATTGACGATACGCTGCGCCTGAAGCGCGGGGACACCATCATCGTCCATGGCGCCACAGGAGCCGTGGGCAGCCTTGCGCTGCAATTCGCGAAGCTGCGCGGTGCGCGAGTGTTGGCCACCGGACGGGCCGAGAAAGACCGAAGGTTCCTGCGGAAACTCGGCGCGGATGCCGCCGCGATCGGTCGGCCTCGGGAGCTGCACAGCGCCATTCGCGGATTCGCACCGGACGGCGTGGATGCCATCCTTGCGCTGGTCGGCGGCGCAGGGCTCGAAGCCTGCCTCGATGGGCTGCGCAGCGGAGGCCGGCTCGCCTACCCGAATGGAATCGAACCCGCGCCGAAAAGACGGCGTGGCATCAAGACGCTGTCTTACGACGGCATCGTGGGCGTACGTGAACTCGAGCGCCTACGCAGGGCGGTGGAGCAGGCGAAGCTCGTCGTGCCGATCGCTGCGAAGTACCCGCTGGCGCAGGTGGCGCGGGCGCATCGACGCCTTGCTGCTGGCTCCGTTCGCGGCAAGCTCGTGCTCCGGGTGCACCGGTAAATAAAAAGGGCGCCCTTGAGGGGCGCCCGAACGGGGAAATCAATTGGGGTAGGGGGTAGGGTCGGCTTATTAGCTCCAGTCGTCTCCACCGCCGCCGCCAAACCCGCCCCCGCCGCCATCGTCCCAGGAGCCGGAATCGTTTGCGCCGAAGTCATTCCCGCCCATGTCGCTGTTGCTGGGCTCGGCCGCCTCGGCCGGAGGGATGACGCCGCCGCCTGCCGCGTGCTGACCCCCGTCCAAGAAGTGATGCGCCAATTCCTCGCCCGCCACCACACCGGCGCCCACGGCGAGGCCCGATGCGAGGCCGCCCGCGATACCTGATCCCATGCCACCGCCCATGGGCTGACCGTAGCCGGGGCCGTAGCCAGGCCCGTACCCCGCCGGCGCGCCACCGGGGCCGGGACCCGTACCGGGACCCGCTGCGGGAAACTGGCTATAGGGCGGACGCCGCCGCCGGAACAACATCATCAGCACCGCCGCGACCACCGCGAGGATCAACAGCGTGCCCCAGGGAAAATGCGGTGCCGAGTGTGCGGGGACGATGCCGTTTTCGCCGCTCATCATGCGCGTACTACCGCCCATTCCGAGCTGCGCCTTGAGCTCTGCCACCGAGCGGGCGTTGAATTCACTCAAGCCGGGGTTCAAACGTTCTGCGGTGCCGAGTTCGGTGCGGGCCATCGAGGCCTTGCCTTCCTTCGCGTAAAGCTCCGCCTGCACATAGTGAGCCTTGGCGCTGTTCGGATGGTCGGCCAGCACCTGCGTAATCATTTTCTGCGCCTGGTCAAGATGCCCGGCCGCGGCCGCATCGTAGATCTGATTCATAGTCGGATCAGCGGCTTGCGCGAAGCTGGGCGAGCCTACCCCTAGGGCGACGCCCAAACTGAGTGCAGCACCAAGAATAAATTTACGCATAAAGGCCCCCAATTGGTCGAATTGACCAGTTAGCGTTTAGATATGGGCTCTCAGGCGAAGTTCAACGGCTAAATGACGCCGCGGCGTTTTTGATCCAGCTCAATAGATTCGAATAACGCCTGGAAATTCCCTTCACCGAATCCTTCGTTGCCTTTGCGCTGAATAATCTCGAAGAAGATCGGGCCGATCGCGTTCTTGGTGAATATCTGTAGGAGGATGCCGCTTTTTTCCGATCCATCAATCAAAATGCCTCGACGCTTAAGCTCGCTGACCGACTCACGGTGACCATCGACTCGCGCATCGACCCCTTCATAGTAAGTCTCGGGGGTGTCTTGAAATTCCACGCCGCGAGTGCGCAACGCGTCCACGGTGCGATAAATATCATCGGTTCCCAAGGCGATGTGCTGGATGCCTTCGCCCTTGTACTCGTTCAAGTATTCCTCGATCTGGCTCTTGTCGTCCTGGCTTTCGTTGATGGGAATGCGAATTTTGCCGCAGGGCGAGGTGAGGGCGCGCGAGAACAGGCCGGTCTGTTTTCCTTCGATGCTGAAGTAGCGGATCTCGCGAAAATTAAACAGTTTCTCGTAAAAGCCGGCCCACACATTCATATTGCCGCGCTTGACGTTGTGCGTCAGGTGATCGATGCGCATCAGGCCCACCGGCGCCGGCGGTGTATTCGATTTCACCGGAACGAAATCCACATCGTAGATGGTCCGCTCGCCGTAGCGATCGACAAGGTAAATCAAGCTTCCCCCGATGCCGACAATCGAGGGGATATTGAGCTCCATCGGTCCCGCGGTCACGGGCCCCGGTTGTGCACCCAGCCCCAGAGCTCGGTCGTACGCCAATCGTGCATCGGCGACACGAAAGGCCATGGCGCAGGCGCAAGGTCCGTGGGCTCGCGCGAACTGCTGCGCGAAGCTGTCGTGCTCGGCATTGATGATGAAGTGGATATCGCCTTGGCGGTGCAAAGTCACATTCTTGGAGCGATGATGGGCGACCGCCGGAAGTCCCATGCTCTCGAATAGGCGCCGCAACAACTCAGGATCCGGCGCGGCGTATTCGACGAATTCGAATCCGTCCGTGCACATCGGATTGGTCGAGTTGAGCTCGGCGTTCACGGTGAGGTGACGGCTTTGCCTTGTGAGGAAATCGCCGTGCCGAAGACGTGGTCCCAGACGTGCGTGGTCACGCCGAAGTTGCCGCGTTTCGGGGAATGATGATGGCGCATGTGCCAGGCGCGAAGGTCGCTGAAATACGCGGAACTGGGCTTGCGCGTGTGATGATGAATCACGTGATGCACGTAGCCATACCACCAGTATCCGACCATCACCCCGACGGTGATGCCGTTGGCGACGTTGAACCCGGCCAACCACCAGAGCGGCAACAGGATCACGCTTACCCAGACGGTAACGCTGACCCAAGAGGGAGTGCCGATCAAATCCAGGGGTGCACCGTGGTGCAGGCCATGCATGGGCGAAAACACGGGCATGCGGTGCAGAGCGATCCGGTGCAGAACATATTCCAGAAACGTCCACAGTACCAGGCCTGCGAGGCAGGCGGCTAACCATTCTCGGGCGGCAGGCCAAGTAATATGGCTGAAATTCGCTCCCGCGAGCGATATCACCACGACCGGGTAGACCACGAAGTCGGAGTAATAGCTGAACTTGCTGAGTTGCATCGTTGCCCCTCGCTCTTTATGGATTGAGCTATTTGACCACGAATAAGGTCAAATGTTAGCGGAAGAATTAGTTCCCCGCACGGCCTTTCGCCGGGCAAGACCCTAGGCGAGCTTGGCGACGCCCGCCAGAAGCCGCTCGAGTTCTTGACGCGAGCTGTACATGGACACGCCGGTGCGCAGCAGGCCGCCCCGCTCCGCGAGCCCCAGCACACCCACGGCGCGTGCCGCGAAGAAATCTCCGTCCCAAACGCAAATGCCATCCTTGCCCAGCGCTTTGGCCGCTTCGGCCGCGGTGACGCTGTCCAGCGTGATCGAAACGGTGGGCGCCCGCTTGGCGGAGCTGAAATCCGGCCCCCAAACGTGTACGCCGGGAATCTCGCGCACGGTATCGTGATAGAACTTGGCGAGCGCGTGCTCGTGAGCGGCAATGCCGCTCATGGCATCCACCACGCGCTCTCTTAAGGTCGCACCATTGCCCCAGCTCGCGAGGTATTCCACCGCGGCACGCAGTCCATCGATAGCCGCATGGTTGAGCGTGCCGGTTTCGATGCGGTAGGGAGCGGCCGGATCCTGCACGCTCAAGCGGTCCGTGGGCAGGCGGTCGAGCGCACCGGGGCGCGAGTACAGCACTCCGATATGCGGGCCGTAGAATTTATAGCCCGAGCACAACAGGAAATCCATGCCGAGGTTTTTGACATCAACGGCAAAATGCGGCGCGTAATGCACGGCATCCACCACCAGCAGGGCACCCACCGCTTGCGTCAAACGCCGCGCTAGCGCGAGGTCGTTGACCGTTCCCAACGCGTTGGAGGATGCGCCGATGGCAAACAGCTTGGTGCGCGGCGTGATCTTGGCGGCCATATCGTCCAAGTCGAGCTGCCCGGAACGCAGCAGACGCACTTCTTGAATGACCGCACCGTGCTCTTGCAGGCGCAGCCACGGACTGCGATTGGCCTCATGATCGAGCTGCGTGATGAGAATCTCGTCGCCCTTTTTCAAGGTGCGCGCGATGGCACCACTTAAGAAGTAATTGAGCGTGGTCATGTTCTGACCGAAGGAGATGCATTTTAAGTCTTCTGCGCCGAGGAACGCCGCGAGCACGCTGCGTGCTGATTGCATGCGCCGATCAACTTCTTGCGAGGGCGCAAAATTGCCGCGCGTGTTGACATTGCAGGTGGCGTAGAAATCGCCCATGGTATCGATCACGATACGCGGAACCTGGCTGCCGCCGGGTCCATCAAGATAAGCGAGGTTCGATTCTTGGCCGCGGACGAGCGCGGGAAAGTCCTTGCGGCAGCGAAGAGAGTGTTCAGCAGTGAAAGGCATAGTAAAGTATGTCATGAAATTTTCACCGCTGGTGGACCGAATCAAAGGCGAGAGCGTGGCGGCGTGGAGCATTCACGCGCAGGCGCGCGAAGCGCAACAGCGCGGCGAGGATGTGATCGTGCTCAGCATCGGCGATCCGGCGTTGGAGACGCCCGCGCCGGTTCTCGATCGCGCCATCGAATCACTTCGCGCGGGCGACATCCGCTACACGCCCGCGGCCGGACGCCAGGCCTTGCGCGCGGCGATTGCCGAACAGCATCGAGGGCGCACCGGTCAAACGGTGGACGCGGACAATGTGATTTTTCTCTCGGGAGCACAGAATTCGCTGTTCGCCGCCTCCGTATGCATCGCCGGCCCCGGAGACGAGGTGCTCGCGCTCGAGCCTTTGTATCCCAGCTATCCGGCCACCATCAGAGCCTCGGGCGCCAATCTGGTGCGGGTGCCGGCGGGCGCCGGGTTCCGCCCCGACTTGGGCCGGCTCGAAGCGGCCATTACCGCTCGCAGCCGTGCGCTGTTCTTCGCCACGCCGAATAATCCGAGCGG
>DASWUU010000085.1:0-29783 GCA_036401515.1 Steroidobacteraceae bacterium | reverse complement strand
GCCGCGATATTTTTGGAAGCTTCCGCACCGAGGTCCGTAGGGGTAGTGAGCGGTGCGTCGCGTCGCTGCCGCAATTCGTCTATGTTCGAGTGATCTTTCTTCGCCATGAGTGAACCTCGCTGCTGGTGCGATTGTAAGGATAAAGCATAGCGCATGGAATCGCATTGCTGGAAATCAATTCGACATTGCCACAATAATCCTTTGCTCGGCGCTCAGTTTATCGATTAAAGGTGCCCCGCAGTGAACTGGTGAAATCGATGAGGGGCGCGAAGCGGGGCAGGTAGGTAGCGCTGCGTCCACAGGTCGGTTGCGGCACCACAAATGCGTTGGGCATTGGCGGCCAATTCATTGGAGATCGGCCTTATGGATATTGGCAAAGTCGGAACGTTTAAGCTTGGCGCTCGGACCGTAAAACGGCTGGGGTACGGCGCAATGCAGCTCGCCGGCCCCGGCGTCTTCGGGCCGCCGAGAAATCGGGACGGCGCGCTCGCGGTGTTGCGTGAGGCCGTGGCAAGCGGCGTCGATCACATCGACACCAGCGATTACTACGGCCCGCACGTCACTAATCAGCTCATCCGCGAGGCGCTGCACCCGTACCCCAAGGATTTAGTGATCGTAACCAAGATCGGCGCGCGACGCGGGGGGGACGGTTCGTGGAATCCGGCCTTCTCTGCCGAAGATCTCACGAGCGCGGTGCATGACAACCTCCGCAACCTAGGGTTAGATGTGCTCGACGTCGTTAATCTGCGGATCATGTTCGGCGTCCATGGGCCCGCCGAAGGTTCGATCGAGGCGCCGCTGTCCGCGCTAGCCGATCTTCAGCGCCGAGGTCTCGTCAGGCATATCGGCCTCAGCAATGTGACAGCCAAGCAGATTGCACAAGGGCGCGTCATCGCGGACATTATCTGCGTGCAAAACCACTACAATCTCGCACACCGGAACGATGACGCGCTGATCGATCAGCTCCTCGCCGCAGGCATTGCGTATGTACCGTTCTTCCCGCTCGGCGGCTTTACGCGGTTACAGTCGACTGCGCTCTCGAATGTTGCCGAGGAACTGCAAATGACGCCCATGCAGGTAGCGCTCGCATGGCTGCTTCAGCGCGCACACAACATTCTGCTGATTCCCGGCACCTCGTCAGTGGAACATCTTCGTGAGAACCTTGCGGCGGCCCAACAGGTTCTGCCAAAACATGCAGTAACCGCGCTGGATCAGGTCGCCACCGGGGCTCCCATTTAGCTCCGCTCTAGTTCTTGGCGGACCAACCGTGCTCCTTCGACCATAGCCGTCATCTTGCCGTTAGCGATCTCACGCGGCAAATATTTCATGCCGCAGTCTGTGCAAACAATGATGTCCTTAGGTTCTACGAACGGGAACGCACGGCGAATGCGTGCCGCGACAACGGAAGGGGTTTCCACCTCCATATTAGATAAATCAATGACGCCGATCATAATCGTTTTCCCCGATAATTCTTGGAGCACCGAGCAGTCTAGGTTGGACTGCGCCGTCTCGATCGAAATCTGATTACACGTGCAATTCTGAAGCTCGGGTAGAAAAGAATATCCGGTCGGACGAGTGTGAATGATGGCTGCGTATCCAAAGCAGATGTGCACTGCCGTGGTTCCAACGACGCCCTCGAGCGCCCGGTTCAGGGCTTTTTGGCCCCACGCACGCGCTTCTTCGGGACGAGCTTGCATGTACGGCTCATCGATTTGTACGACGTCCGCGCCCGCGCTGAACAAATCGCGAATCTCGTCGTTTACCGCTGCGGCGTAATCCATGCCGGCCAGTTCCCGGCTGCCGCCGTAGTAGTCGATTTGCGCCTGTTGGGCCATCGTGAACGGACCTGGCACGGAGATTTTGATCTTGCGCGTGGTGTGACGCCGCAAAAATCGAACATCTTCAACTTCAACCGCGTGTCTGCGCCGGATGACGCCCACGACTCGGGGAACCGGATTGGGATGGCCGCTGCGATCAAGCGCGCTGCCGGGATTGTCGATATCCACCCCGTCTAAGGCGGTGGCAAATCGATTCGAGTAGCTTTCACGCCGCATTTCGCCGTCAGTGATGATGTCTATCCCTGCTTCCTCCTGCGCCTTGATAGCCAAAATAGTGGCATCGTCCTGCGCCTCCTGAAGATATTCTGGTGCAATACGCCACAACTCACGAGCGCGTACCCGCGGCGGAAACCTACCGGCGAGTTTGGCGCGATCGATTAACCATTCAGGTTGCGGGTAGCTGCCAACGATCGTCGTGGGAAGAAGTTTCACGAGTGCTTCACTCCCGCACCCGCTACTAGTTGAGCGGCGATGCGCGCGACGTGCTCGCCTTGATAGCGGCACATCTCAAGTTCCAGTTGAGAGGGCATGCGCAGTTCGCTGCCAGACCCGGTAACACAACTCGCGCCGTAGGGTGTTCCGCCCGTGACTTCGCGCATGGTCATGAGGTCCTTAAAAGTGTACGGCAACCCCACGACAATCATCCCGTGATGGAGGAGCGTCGTGTGAAATGAGGTCAACGTGGTTTCCTGCCCGCCATGTTGGCTGGCCGTGCTGCAGAACGCACTGCCGATTTTACCGACCAACGCACCGCGTCCCCACAGCGGACCTGTCTGGTCCAGAAAATTCCTCATTTGTGAAGCCATATTACCGAAACGCGTGGGCGTTCCGAATAAGATGGCATCATAGTCTCCCAATTCAGTCGGATCCGCGATGGGGGCAGGCTGGTCGAGCTTGCATCCAGCCGCCGTTGCGACATCGAGCGGCATCAACTCAGGAACACGTTTCACCGTCACCTGCGCGCCCGACACTCGGACGGCGCCTTCGGCCTGTGCGTGAGCCATCATCTCCACATGACCGTAGCTGCTGTAGTACACGACCAGGATCTTGCTCATATTGGATTCCTCATCGATGGAAGCTCAAGTCGCATGTGCGTCGAGAAAGCGCTTCAACAATCCGTTGTACGCACGGGGGTTATCGAGGTTGCACACGTGACCTGCGTCCAAAACAGTAACGTGTTCGGCCTGCGGGAGTTGGGTCGCGAGTTGCCTGGCCCAATGCACGCGACTCTTCAGGTCGTGCTCGCCATTGACAAGCAACAGTGGGCGCGATTCCGAATGGAGCAGGGGAGAATCTGCCGCGACCTGATCAATTGATGCGGTTCCCAATAAATCATGACCGGGGTAGCGCTCAATCATGCGCGCAAGAAGCCGGTGCGCGCGCGGATTATTGTTTCTGAGCCGGACGAGTGGATGTACCGACCATTCGCGTCTGAATGCAACCATCCCTTCGCTTCGCGCTACGCTGCGGTAATGCTCATAAGGCAGATCGCTGGAGTTATTTGAAGAGCCTGGCAAACCAAATTCTGGTGTTCCATCGAGTACCAGGCAGGGGACGCCGACGCGTGAATCGTTTGCGACTTGCATCGCGACACGACCCCCCTGCGACATTCCGACGAGGGCAACTTGCGCAAGTTTAAGATGCCGGCAGAGATGGCCGATATCAAGGGCGTCTTTAGCCAGAGAAGGTACGCCGGAAGACAAGCCGAAGCCGCGTCTATCCAGCCGCACTACTCGAAAGTCGGAGGCGAGGGCGCCTACTTGAAATTCCCACATATCGAGGTCCAAGGTCCACCCATGAATGAATAGGACGGCAGGACCACGTCCCTCATCGCGATAGCGCAAGCGCACTCCATCGACCTCGAAGTACAAATCATTGAGACTCGAGTTCAACCGTTCATTTCCATCTCGGAGCCCTAAGGTCACTCGTCACCTGATATTTCGCATAGCGAAAATGTTTTCGCGAACAGGCTACGCGGACCTGATGTGAGGCGTCAAGGCGCGCGCATGAGTCGAGTTCTAGACGGTGGCGCTGAGTGACAAGCCGGGAAGACCCGCAAGATCCGTGGTGATCTGCCGACTGACTTTCTGGAGCATGGTGAAGCGATCGCGGACCAGCTTGGCTTTGCTGATCCGACGCGAATGACTCGAGCTGTTCAGGGCTGCGACCACCCTACCGTATTGATCGAAGACCGGAACCGCGAGCGCCACCACGCCGTACGCTAATTCATCCTCGACGGCGGAATAGCCGGTGCGGCGGCAGTCCTCGATCAGGTGACGAAGCTTCGAGGGATCGACGACAGTTCGATCCGTCAATGCTTCGAAAGTCGCCGTGTTGAAATAGTGTTGCAGGCGCTCCGGGGAAAGTCCGGCCAGTAAGGCTCGTCCCGTGGATGTGGCGTGAGCAGGAAAACGGCTGCCAACATGGGCCTCAAGGCGCATCAGAGTGCGGACCGAGGCGCGCGCCACATACACTATTTCCGTGCCATCGAGAACGCACAGGGCGGCCGAGTCGCCTGTGCCGCCTGCGAGCTCTTCGAGATGAGTCTTGGTGAGTGTTTCGATGTTCATCGATTCAAGGTAGGCGGCGCCGAGTTCGAGAACCTTCGGGCGCAGCACAAATTGACGGCCGTTGCGGGTGACGTAGCCCAATTCCTCGAGGGTCAACAGACATCGTCGTGCCGTGGCCGCCGGCATCTCGGTGAGGGCTGCAACATCGCTCAAGCTCAAGGTCGCGTGATCGCGAGTAAAGGCGCGGATCACAGCGAGCCCCTTTGCCAGACCGCCCATCGCTTCGTGACGCTTCGCCATTTTTGTTTGAGCCATGCGGGCAGTTTATTTCGATATGCGAAAAAGAGGCAACCTGCCGCACCGGTATTGACGGGTCGCGCCGTACGGTTCAGCATATTCGTTATACGAATGAATTTTCGCTATACGAAATACTTGCGATATTGAATGCGGCATCTCCATGAAGATCGGATCACAACTTAATAGCAAATCCGCGATTTCGACCTCGAACGAGGCGACCATTCTCGTGCGTGGCCGTGACCTTACGCGGGATTTGATCGGACACGTGGGGCTGACGGAGCACTTTTGGCTGCTACTTACCGGCGCGCTTCCAACACCTATGCAGCGTCGCGTCCTCGATGCCACGCTGGTTGCCATCGCAGAGCACGGACTCGTTCCCAGCGTGCAGGCTGCCCGAATGACTCTCGCTGCGGCCCCTGAGGCACTCCAAGGGGCTGTCGCCGCAGGCATCCTGGGTTGCGGTTCTGTTGTTTTGGGTTCCTCCGAGGCGGCTGGCATTCTCTTTGCCTCGATTGCAAAGCAAATCAATGCAGGCCTCAGTCCGGCCCAAGCGGCGAAAACAGCCGTTCTCGAATATCGCGGCGAACGGCGCCCGATTCCTGGATACGGGCATCCCTTGCACAAGGACTTCGACCCGCGCGCGCATCGACTATTCCAAATAGCCGCAGAGGCCGGCAGCACGGGCGTCCACGTGCAAATCGCACGCGAGGTAGAGGCGTTGCTGCCGGAACTGCTTGGTAAGCGGCTGGCGCTCAACGTCTCAGCTGCGATACCCGCCGTACTGCTCGACGTCGGATATCCCCTGGCTGCGATCAAAGGCGTTCCCATCCTCGCGCGCACCGCAGGGCTCATCGCCCATCTGCTTGAGGAGCAGCAACGCTCCATAGGCTTTGTCATGTCACATGCCGCGGCCAAGGCCATCGACTATGACGGTACGGTGCCGCCGGGATTTCAGGGAAGCCATGAGTAAGGCTCCAATTCCACTTGCGATGAGCGGAGTCCTCAACGGCATACGTGTGGTCGAGCAGGGCACCTTCATTACGGGACCCTGTGCCGGCATGATGCTCGCCGACCTCGGAGCAGATGTGATTAAAGTCGAAAGCACAGAGGGCGATCCTTACCGCAACTATCAAGGCGGCCACTATTCGCCGCATTTTCAGGCTTACAACCGCAACAAACGCAGCATTGCGCTAGACCTCAAGGACTCATCCGAACGCGAAACGTTTGACGGACTGATTCGCCAAGCCGACGTGTTTATCCAAAACTTCAGGCCCGGTACCGCGGCTCGGCTCGGTGCCGGCCATGAGCGGCTGCGCGCCCTCAATCCGCGCCTCGTGTATGCATCCATCAGTGGTTTCGGATCGGATGGACCCTATTCGGAGAGGCCCAGCTACGATTCGGTCGCTCAAGCTCTCAGTGGCTTCTTAAGCGTTGTCGTCGACTCCGGCCGACCGCGGTTTCTAGGGCCTGCGCTCGCCGATGCGATCACCGGCATCTATGCTGCGTACGGCGTCCTTGGCGCGCTAGTTCAGCGCGGCCGAACCAGTGAGGGATGCCTTGTCGAAGTCTCCATGTTAGAGGCCATGGCGCACTTCGCCGTGGAACCTTTCGCCGCATTCTTTGCCCTGGGGAATACGCCGACCTCCAGCGATCGTCCTCGACTCGCACAAGCCTACATTTTGAGAACGGCTGATGCGCGTCTCATTGCTATTCATTTGTCATCGCTCGATAAATTTTGGGAGGGGCTCATCGTCGCACTCGATGCGCCCGAACTCGCCGCTGACGAACGCTTTAGCCGCCGCGCGTCCCGAATTGCGAACTACGAAGCATTAAATGCCGCGCTGGATGAGCGATTTTCCAAGCATGGCATGTCGCATTGGATTGAAAGGCTCAAGCTCAACGATGTGCCCTTCGCGCCGATCAATACCATCGATGAGGTGATCGACGATCCGCAAGTCGCGCATCTCGGACTGATTGTTCCAGTCGAGTCGCCTCATGGCGGCGCGCAAGCGGTCAGGCCACCCGTGCAATTTGCAGGCGTGCGCCAGACTTCGGTTCGTGCGGCCCCGGCGCTTAACGAACATGGCGAAGCGATTCGACAGGCACTGGCACGTGATGAACGATGGCCGGCTTGGCCGCAAGCAGATAGGCGAGTCGATGCGTAAGAGGTGAGAACGGCTGGCGCAGGGTTGGCAGCTGCGTCGATGCACATAAATAGGGGGAGAGCGATGAGTACAAAAAAAGGGAGATGGGCCTCGGTGCTGGCGATGGCCGTGGTTGCGCTGACACCCGCGGTGCCCGTGTTGGCGCAGACCGGCGACTTGACGGAAATCATCGTCACCGCGCGCAAACGTGACGAATCGTACCGTGACGTGCCGATCGCCTTAAGCGTATTTACGGAACAAGCCATTCAGGCCGCCGGCATCGAGAAGCCTGGCGACTTCATCGCCATGGTTCCAAACATGACGCTGGTCGAGACGCAAAACGCCGGCAACGCATTTGTCGTCGTGCGGGGCATATCGCAGGCGCGAAATAGCGAGCCATCGGTGGCGGTCTTGGTCGACGGTGTTCTCGAAACCAACCCCGCGGAGTTCAATCAGGAGCTCTACGACATTTCGCAGATTGAGGTTCTCAAAGGCCCGCAGGGGGCGTTATACGGGCGCAGTGCGATCGGCGGCGCCATCATCATTCGTACCAAGGAACCCGGCGATGAATTGGAGGGCACCGCGAAGGTCGGCATCGGCAATGGAATCTCAGAACGCGTGCAGGTGGCGCTGGGCGGACCGCTCAATGACGCTAAAACTTTGAAATTCCGCGCTTCGGTCGATTACTACAATACCGATGGATTCCTGGAAAACGCCTATTTGCATCAGAAGGCGGATCCCGCCCGGGACTATTCCGGCCGTCTGCGATTGCTGTGGGAACCGAACGAGGCATTCACGGCGGATCTACGCGCTTCCGCATCGCTGCTGCAAACCCGGGCGTTTTATTTCGTCGTTCCTCGCGACGATGAAGCGAATCCTTTCAGCAGCTTCACAACACCGCCAAACGCCAACAATGTCACTACACCGATTACCGTGAACAATACCGGGGAGGACAATCGCAATCTCTTGAGTACCGCTCTCAAAATCGATATCAAGCCGGGATACGGCACGATTACTTCCATCTCGGCCTATGACGCGACGAAAGAAATCGCGACCGGCGATGCATTCGATTTTAGGCCGCGAGCCGACTCAATCTTCAATGCATTGATCGGAACCGATCTCAATCAAAGTCAATTCCTGAACGTGCAGGCGTGGAGTCAGGAGCTTAGGTTCGCGGCGCCCGCCAATGACCGCTTCAATTGGCTCGCGGGCGCCTACTTTGTGCACACCGAGCGTTTTATCTCCACCGGCAATATGGTCGATACCGGCGCGGGCGTGTTCCCGGTTTATCAAACCCCGCGCCTGACGGGCCCAAACGCGAGCGCCACGTTTCTAGCCGACTCGCAAAACAACAATGCGTGGGCGGTGTTTGCGGATGGCACACTCGAGTTAACGCGGGAGCTCGAATTCGACGCGGCGATTCGCTACGACAGCGATACGCGGCAAAACACCACCGATACGCCGGCAGCCTTTCTGCCTGATCCGGCCGCCTTTACCGGCGAGGTCCGAAAGCATACGTGGACAGAAACCCAGCCCAAAGGCACCCTGCGTTACAAGCCCTTCGAGGACTTGACCATTTACGGTGGTTGGAGCCGCGGATTTCGCAGCGGCGGATTCAACCAAACGGGTGTCGGGGCTGTGGCGCAGACGAGCGCCATTGCCGGCGTGCACGATCTTTTTAATGCCGAAGTGGCCGACACATGGGAGATCGGCGCGAAAGAGCAATTCCTCAATAGTCGCATCAATGCGGAATTAAGCGTGTTCAGCACGCGATCCCACAACGGCTACTTTTTTGTGTTTTTAGCGGCAAACTCGACTCAAAATCTCGGCAATCTTGATGCGAACTATAAGGGCGTGGAATTCGAGTTGAATGCCAAGGCCACGGACCACCTTGACCTGTACGCCAACTTTGGCTACACCGACAGCAAGATCACGCACATGGAAGACCCGACGGTCATCGGCAACCAGGCGCCGCTGGTGACGAGGGATACCTTCAATGCCGGCTTTCAGTACCATCAACCGGTGTACGACCAGCTCAACGGCGTACTGCGTGTCGATTATCATTTTATAGGCCGCACTTGGTGGGATCCCTACAACGTGACTTCGCGAGACCCAGTTTCACTGGTCGATTTGCGCACCGGCATCGATATGCCTAAGTGGTCCCTCATTGCCTGGTCGAAGAATCTAACCAATAAGCTCTACAACGCAGAGTTCTCAACGGGCGGCTTCCTCTGGAGGGCGCCACCGCGTACCTACGGCGTCGATTTTACCTATCATTTCTAACGGAGATATCGACATGGCGGCCACAGCAAAATTGCCATTGCGCCTTCACCACACCGCGTACATAACCAAGGATCAAGAAAAGACGCGTCAGTTCTACGAAGGGGTCATCGGTCTTCCGCTTATGGCGACGTGGTGCGAATCCGATGAACTCTTTGGCAAAGTGCGCACCTACGTACATACCTTCTATGGGATTGGCGATGGCGGGGCACTCGCATTCTTCCAGTTCGCGGATCCCAAGGATCAGGAGGAGTTCGGGCCTCAGATGCCGTACACACCCTTCAATCACATCGCTTTGTCAGTGGATCAGCCCACACAGGCGGCCATCGAGGCGCGGATTGAGAAGGCCGGAATCAAGCCCCCGCAGACCTACGTGCTTGAACATGGCTATTGCCGTTCAGTGTACATCACAGACCCCAACGGCCTTACTCTCGAATTCACCCTCGACCATCCAGACGTCGCAACGATAAATCGCGAGCGCCGCGCGGATGCGCACCAGGAACTGCGCCGCTGGCTGGCCGGGGACCATCACACCAATAACACTTATCGATAGGCCGCTCGACCCAAGATGAGCATGCACGAGAACAACCGCCGGATACTGACCACGCACGTCGGCAGCCTTCCGCGCAGTCAGGCCGTTACCGATGTGCTCTTCGCGCGCGAGCGCGATGACGCGCGCGATGTAGCCAAAGACGATGCGGTCATTGCTCAGGCTGTGTCCGAGGTAGTGCGCAGGCAAACTGACCTAGGGCTCGACGTGGTAAGCGATGGTGAGATGAGCAAGATCAGCTATGCCACGTACATCGCTCGGCGCTTCTCGGGCTTTGGGGGCGATGCTGCACGCGAGCCAGGGCAGGATCTCGTTGAGTTTCCAGGGTTATTGCGCAAGCTGGCCGAACGCGGGGCAACGGCCAAGTATCGTCGACCGCGCTGCGTCGGGGCGGTTAAGGTCCAAGACTTAGGTCCGCTGCAGACAGACATCCGAAATCTAACCGCGGCGAGCGCAGCCTCGCCGACCGCTGCCGCGTTCATGAACGCAGCGTCTCCCGGGGTGATCGCCCTGTTTCAACCTAACGATTTCTACCGTACGCAGGACGAATATCTGGAATCGCTTGCCGCGGCGTTGCAGACAGAATACGAAGCCATCGTTCAGGCAGGGATAATTCTGCAGATTGATGCGCCGGATCTCGCGATGGGGCGCCATACTATGTATCGCGAGCGCTCGCTAGAGGAGTTTGAGGTTCTCGCCGCTCGGCACATTGAAGTGCTGAATCACGCTTTGAGAAATGTTCCAGCGGAGCGCGTGCGAATGCATGTTTGCTGGGGAAACTATGAGGGTCCGCACCACCACGATGTGCCGATGGAGCGCCTGCTGCCGATTGTCCTCAAGGCCAAACCGCAGGGCCTATTGTTTGAGGCCGCCAATCCACGACACGCACACGAATGGGCCGTGTTCAAGGATGTAAAGATCCCGGAAGCTAAGGTTATGATCCCCGGTCTCCTTGCCACAACAACGAACTATATCGAGCATCCACAACTCATCGCGGAGCGCATCGAGCGCTTCGCGCAAATCGTCGGGCGGGAGCGGGTCATGGCAGGCACCGACTGCGGCTTCGGAACCTTCGCCGGATTTGGTCCGGTCGAACCGGAAATTGCTTACCTTAAGTTGCGATCCCTGGTTGAGGGGGCACAAATTGCCACCGGCCGGCTTTGGCGGTAGGTGATATGGGCGGACGCGCGCCGATTGTGCGGGCCCCTACCATCCCGGCGGGTGCCGTACTCGCGGCGGCACAGCCATCCACGCCCTTTCGCTTCTACGATAACCGACAAAAATACTTAGCCTTTGTAACCACCTGCAACGAGAAGTCTGCGATAGCGCGCCGTGCCGCTCATGAGGTGGCCCTGCTGCGGCCAACCCCGCCCGCCCTGCGCATCTTCGATGCCGGAATGGGAGACGGAACCGTGATCGCGCGCGTCATGCGTAGCACACATCAGTTATTTCCCACGGTCCCGATATTCGTGGTGGCCAAGGAGATTAGTCTCGAGGATGTCCGCCTGGGCTTGGAAAAGCTTCCGGACCGATTGTTCGAGCATCCTGCCACGGTTTTCGTCGTAACGAATCTCAACTATGCCGAGGCGCCGCGCCTAATGCCGCGCGACGCACACGTGGCTGCAGCACTCAATTGGCAGGAAGTGCGCCTGAGCGGATCCACGTCACACGAATATGCCGAGCAGATCGAGGATCTCGGCGGCGCGCTCGCGAGCGGCTGGCGGACAACGTCCAATCCCAAGACGGGTAACCCGCAAGTGGTCCGACCCTCGGTACTTGTGATCTATCGTGAGGATCACAAATTTCTGCTGGACGCCGTGATCCCAAAGCAGGGCCGGATCTTTGAGCACTATGACCTGGTGCTCGCCTCACAGCCCTGGCGCGCGCGGATGGGAGCGGAGTTCAAGGTTCAGAGAGTCTTGGCGCCACTCGCTCGCAGCCTTGCTTCAGGCGGCAGACTATTGGCCATCCAGTCATACGGTCATGATCCGGGCCTCGAGATCATCCAACAGCTGTGGCCGCAGGAGCAGCCATTCAAAGTGAATCGCCGTGAGCTTCTGAGCGCTCTGCGCCGAGAACTGGGGCGCGATGCCCGCGATTTCAACCTCACCGTGCCGTCGGATGAAAAGGCGGTGTTTCGGTACGAGATGCACACGCTGCCCTCGGAGATCGGGGATCGGATTGGAACCTCGACTTTATTCGCTGCCTGGAACGCTGCGATCTATGTGAATCAGATCGAAGATGAGCGTCTCGATGCGGTTGTGAAGAACGGTGCCTATCTCGGAGCCACGCAAAGGGTTCTGCAGAAGCACGTCGGCCTATGGTTCAACGACGAAGCATTTGTGGTCGCGCGTCGGCGCGCTTAAGTGGCGCCTCCGTCACGGCGTAGCCGTGATCCGGGATGCTGAAGCCACAGCTCTACGAGCTAAAAATGTGGTGCAAGTCGTGAACTCTCTTTGCTGTCGCTAATGAGCTGGGAAAAAGTGGCCGTCCCTATGGCGTAATCGCTCCAATCCTTGTAGTCGAAATGCCACCACTCTTCAGCATAGACCGCAAAGCCGTGCGCCTCCATTTCGTTGCGTAGCAGATCCCTGAGCCAGCGTTGACGACTGGTGCCACCCGCATAGTCAGCATGGGACCGTCGCGACATCTCGTCGTACCGTCCTGTCATCTCAACGGCTTTTCCTGACTTTAAGTCGTAGAGCGTAAGGTCAACGGCACAGCCGCGGTTATGCCGGGAGCCCTGAGAGGGATCGGCGACGAACACGTGAGCCATTTCAGGGGTGGCATCCCAGAACATCTTCGTGACGAACCAGGGTCGATAGCCGTCGTAGACCAGTAATCCATAACCCTTCGACGCAAGCGCGCGCTCCACGAGCCCTAGAGCTTCGGCCGCTGGACGTTGAAGGTAAGCGGCGGGCCACTCATAGAGAGGGAAGCCAATAAAGTTATTCGAACTAGCGTAGCGAATGTCCAATTTGATCGTGCGATCGACCGTGGTCAGCTTGACGAGGTCAGACTCACGTTTCGGCGCCGGCTCCACGGGCGGCTTGGCCGCAAGCGCTATTTTACGCAGCCGTGCGGGATTGGCGTTCACGCCGGCTCTGATCGTTTCCATGACCTCACGGCCGATATCCCTGAACGGCAGCCGGGTGCTTTCGACGACGACAGCCGAAGCTCGCTGGCCACCATCCACTTCAAAGTCCAAGTGTGTCGGTGGTCCGTCCGTCCCGTCGACGGAAAACCGCGCCGCTCCCAATCGTCGCAGCCGTGCCGAGTGCAGCCCTAGCCCTTCTGCAAACAGTTTTCCGCCAGCTTCGGAGATAGTCAGTCTTGTTTCGTCCGGGCCGTACTCTCGGGTGCTTGCCGAGCTGTACTCACCAATGAGTCGCTTCAGCTCGCTCGGAGCATCGGCGGGTGGATCGCCTTGGGCGAAACGAATGGGCGGGATCGTCTCCGCACAGGAATCGGTCGCCGTGCCGACGGCAACGGCGGATATAAAAAGCAGTGATAAAAGCATCTTGGCAGGCAAATCGTTAAAACCTCGCGTAGCGTGGCGCAAATTAACACAGGACGTGTTTGGTGCCTCCCCAGGTTAAGCGTTTCTTAACCCGGCTTCAGCCTTTGCATTTGCTCCGAATTGTCCGCGGTCGCAGGCTGTGCACGTGGCCTCGGTTCCCATTTCAGGAGCACTGACATGACTGAATTTCAAAAGATCGCTACGGGCCTTCTCGGCCTGACCCACCCGGAGATATACGCATTGGCCCGCAACAGGGCGGGTAAAGAGGCGCCTCCCGGGGCGAAGCGTCCGAGTACTATGGTCCGCGCATTCAAATTCGCATTTGCCGCGTTCGTTACCGGATCCCGTGCGGTTCCCTTGGGGGACAATAGTGAGCTCACGCAAGAGTTAGGAGCGTACGGAGCGAGGTTGGAGGAACGCCTGACACCCGCGGCTCAGAACCCTTGTACGGCCTAGTCAGATCAAGTTGGGCATCGTTTCAGTTGAAATCCTCGCGCTGTGGCGTGAAATTCCGGCGCAACCGATCCTCACCAGAATTGCACTAGCTCGAAGATACTTGAGGAACTACGAGGTGCATCATAACTACGCGAAAACTGGAACCCAAGCCCCCTTACTCGCCCCTGATCGAGTGGCCGACTGAACAGCTTCTGCTCGTGCCTGTCACCGTCGAGCGCAAGACGCCGGTTTGTGAGGGTGAGATTTCGCAGGCCCAGGCGGAGTTGCCGGTAGCGCGGCCATTGCGGCGACGAAGCAAGATCACGCTCCATTAGTGCACGGTTGCCAGATGTCCCGTGAGCCGACGTGTGCTGGCGTGGCTAGTCGCCACCCTGGGATTGTGCCGTGCGCGACCAGGGTGACAGTACATCACCAAGACCTATTCGGCGCAGAAGTTCGATGCGGACGCGGTCGGACACCGCGTTCACTACTTCGGCACCGTCCTGCGAGGGGTCAATATGGACGCGGAACGGGCGCTTGCCGAACGGGGCATCCACTACTTTCACGATGGCATCGGCCACGGCACCGACGTCAGCATCGGCCGGGATGATGGATGCGAAGCCCTAGCGCACTTGTTCTCCAAACCCGCAGTACGTTCCTGCCTCGTATTCCGCGGCTCGTGTCTTGTCCTCCGGTGAGCCGGCGTGTTCGAAATGGTTTGTGCCCCCGGTAAACGCTCCCGGGACGATGATGGAGGTCTCGATGCCCCAACGCGCCAATTCGCGTGCATAGATCACGGCCAAGGCGTCCATGCCCGCTTTTGCAGCAAAATACGGCGCAAGATACGGCGGCGTGCCGCCGGCCACGCTGCTGCTCGACACCCAGACCAGAAGTCCCTTTCGCTGTGCTCGCAACTGCGGCAAGGCGGCACGATTCACCCGCTGAGTGCTCAGCACATTGATGTCATACAGCTCCGCGAGTTGCTCGGGAGTGAACGCCTCGGCAGCATGCTGGCGTAAACCGTGTGGCCGGCCCGGGCGAGAGCGCGGGCAGTCAACGCGCCAAAGCCACTCGATGCTCCGGTGATGACAATAATCTCTTTCATGACGAAATTCCCTTGTTGTTCATGATAGGCACGCTCAAGCGAAGCCGCCGTTGGCTCGAAGCACCTGACTGTTGACCCATCCTCCATCGGGTCCGGCAAGGAAGGCGACGACGTTCGCGATATCTTCGGGCTGGCCCAGGCGCTCGAGCGGCGGTATCTTGTTCAGCTCGTCAATCTGCGCTTGAGTCTTTCCTTTGAGAAAGAGTTCTGTCGCAACCGGGCCGGGGGCTATTGCATTGACGGTGACCTTCCGGCCCCTTAACTCATTGGCGAGCACGTGTACCAAACCCTCGACGCCTGCCTTGGAGGCGATATATGCGCCGTAGGTTGGGAAGGATTTGGCAAGCACGCTGCTCGACAGCGCGATAATGCGGCCACCTTCAGCAACGTGCTGCGCCGCTTGGGCAAGCACCAGGAATGCACCGCGCAGGTTGATGGCGACGACCCTATCGAAGACCTCAGTATCGCTTTTAGCTATAGGTGACAAGGGCATGATGCCAGCGTTGTTGACGACCACGTCGATGCGACCAAAAGCGTCTTGAGCTTCCCTAAATAAGCCCGCAACGTCAGCCTCTTTGCTGATGTCTGCCTGGATAGCCAAACTTTTCCCGCCGGCGGCCCCTATTTTATCCACCACTTTCTGCGCCTCGCCGGCGCTGCCCGAATAATTAACGGCAACGGCAAAGCCATCGCGCGCGAGGCGCTCGGCGATAGCGCTGCCGATCCCGCGCGATGCGCCGGTGACGATTGCCGCTTTTTGTAATGCAGTTGTCATGTATGGGCTCCTTAGTGATCCGGTTTCGTATATCACAACGGATTACCTATGATCCGTCCAATGCATTGATATAATGATGACTATGCGTGAGGTGCATATACGGAAACTGGATCTAAATTTGCTGCATCCGCTGCAGGCATTGCTCGAGGAACGTCACGTCAGTCGTGCAGCTAAACGCTGCTTCTTGAGCCAGCCCGCGATGAGCCGCGCGCTGCAACGGCTGCGGGAGATGTTTGCAGACCCTCTAATCGTGCGAAGTAAGGGTCTTTACGAGCGCACGGCGCGCGGGGAACGCCTGCTGCAAGAGGTTCAGGCGCTGGTTCTCAGGATCGAATCGGTGGTGCGTGGCGAACAATTCGATCCGATCGAAAGCCGGGAGCGTTTTCGGTTCGCCATGACGGACCACGCATCGATGATCGTATTGCCCGCTCTTCTTCGTCAGATCAGGATGCGCGCCCCGAGTGTGTGCGTTGAGTCTTCCGCTTGGAGCAATCGGTCTTACGATGAGGTCACGACAGGCCGGCTGGATATCGCGCTGAGTGCAGAAGCAGCGCCGCCGACGTTGGAAACGCAGGTGCTCTTCCGTCTTGATTTCGTATGTCTGGTTGGCTCCAAAAATCCCATGCGTTCTCGTCGTCTGACGCTCAAACAGTACCTGCAATTACCGCATGCGCTGGTCGAGACTTGGGGCGGTCAACAGACCTTGGTGGACCGACCGCTCGCCCAGCTGGCCTTAAAGCGCCGGGTGGTGCTCAGCATTCCATTTTTTGTGCCCGCAATTTTTGCGATTGCCGATACCGACATGATCGTCACGGTACCAAAGAGGCTGGCGAAAATGACGGCTGGGATCGCCGGTGTGCGTAGCGTAGAACCGCCTCGTGAGATCGAAGCGTTTCCCTATTTTATGACGTGGCATCCCCGAGTCACCCATGAACCGGGGCACGCGTGGCTCCGGCAATTATTACGGGATGTCACCATGGCGGCTTAGCGGAATGAATTTCTCGCAATGGCTTAAGAAGGGTGGGCCGAGAGCTGCGTCAGGGGGCTATAATGCAAAAGATCAGTGAAGGAGAGGCTCCATGAGGAGATCGAATTCGAACTCAGACTTGCTGTCGCGGCGGAACTTTGTCGCTAGCGCCGGCGGAATCGGCCTGGCGAGCCTTCTAGGATCGGCGAGTTGGATGGCACGGAGTGCCGAGACCGTCGACCTTCCTTTCTGGAACGGGCAGCGTAATCTCGTAACGGACTTTCCCCAGAAAGGCGAGATGCTCCTACAGCGGACGCGCCCGGCGCTGCTGGAAACTCCCTTCGAAGTCTTTGACCAGGGCGTTTTCACGCCCAATGACCGCTTCTACATCCGCTGGCATCTCCCCAACATACCCACGGTTATCGACCCGGCTGAGTTCCGCCTCAAGGTTCATGGCCATGTTGGGAAGTCGCTTGCGCTCAGCATGCACGAACTATTGCACGACTTCCCGCGGGTGGAGATGGCGGCTGTCAATCAATGCTCTGGAAATTCACGTGGGTTCTTCAACCCGCGCGTGGCAGGCGCGCAATGGGCCAATGGCGCGATGGGCAATGCGCTTTGGCGGGGGGTGCGCCTCAAGGACGTTCTTGATCGTGCAGGAGTTGACTCAGGAGCGGTGCAAGTGCGTTTTCGAGGACTCGACACCGGGATACTGCCAGCGACTCCAAACTTCATGAAATCGCTCGAACTAGACCACGCTAGCGATGGCGAAGTCATGATCGCCTATGAAATGAACGGTGAGCCACTGCCGCTCTTGAACGGATTTCCCCTGCGGCTGATCGTTCCCGGATGGTACGCCACGTACTGGGTAAAGATGCTCGCGGACATTGAAGTCCTCGTCCAGCCGGATGAGAACTACTGGACGAGCAAGGCGTACCTTATCCCCGATACGCCGAGGGCAAACATCACTCCAGACCAGAAGGATGTCAAGATGGTGCCGATCAATCGCATGGTGCCGCGTTCCTTCGTTACGAATCTCAAGGACGGCGCCGCAGTTGAACGCGGAAAGTCTCTGAATGTGCGCGGCATCGCCTTTGGCGGCGATACTGGGGTCGCAAAGGTCATGGTGTCGGCGGACGCGGGACACCGCTGGCAAGAAGCCCGACTTGAGATGGACCACGGCAAGTACAGCTTCCGTCGCTGGGATATTCCGCTGCGTTTCGCCGTTGCGGGTCCACAAAAGGTGATGGTCAAAGCAATCAACACGGCTGGATTGGCGCAGCCCGGCGAGACGAACTGGAATGGCAGCGGCTTTATGCGAAACGTCGTCGAGTCGGTTTCCTTGCACGTAGCATGAGAGTCATGACGCGCATTCATGGTTCTAAAAGGCGATGGTTGTTGGCACTGCAGCCGACAGCGATTGGACTGACGCTCCTGATATCGGTTACGCCTCAGTTGCGGGCTCAGAACCCGGCGAGCGCCGAACAGCCTGATGCCCGCTGGGCCAAGGTAAGCGTGGTGTTTCCTACAGGCGAGACGACGTTTCCCGCCGGCGATGGCGCAGAGATCGCCAATTCTCAGTGCGTTATTTGTCACTCGGCGGGCATGGCGTTGCGCCAACCCGCGCTGTCGGAGTCACAATGGCGGACGATTATCGACAAAATGCGTACCGCCTATGGTGCGCCCTTGCCGGCCATTCAAGTCGATGCTTTGGCCTCTTACTTGTCAAAGACCATTTCCGACCGTGGCGCTACCGATACCTCGCGCACGACAAGATAGTCGCGGCGCCAAGAATCGGTATTTCTTGCAAAAAAGAAGGCAACGCCCGATCGCCGATGCTTAGCCAGATTTTGCCCGGACCTTCACGATTTTGTAATGCTTCCCCGCAATACTCAAGACATACTCAGAAAGCCGCGTCTATTCTTCATCGGTGCGGAAGTGGCGATGCCATGCAGAGCGGGTCATGCCTCTGCGCACTCGGCTCGCGCAGGAAATTCCGGCTGCGGAACTGGTACGAGTTACGATCCCGTCAACACGACGCACAGTTTCATCACATAAAACGTTCGAGCCCATCCCATACGGATTGGCGCGGCTCCCTTGTTCGAGGATCCGTAAGGCCGACTTCACTCAAAAGACTCTCCATTCTGCCAAAGTTGCAGCCCGCGCAGGTAATCACAATATTATCGGCATGGCTTGTGCCGCCGCGTGAGCGCGGCATTAGGTGATCGTATTGGAGCCACATGCATTTGAATGCCGCGTGCTGATCTTCGTTGATCGACGACCAGCTCACGGCGGCAGGATAGCACTCGTGGATACGCTTGCGAACAGCTGCAGCGACTACCGGTATTCCGCAGAAGCGGCAGTGGTGGCCGTCTCTCATGAGCACTGCGCGGCGGACGCTAGAGGGAATATAAGAACTTGCTGTTGTTTCAATCTCGCTTCGCGATTGCACAGCTGACATCCGTTTCACGTGCGGACTGGCGGCACTCCAGAGCGAGTCGGTCCACTCTCTGACAACCTCTGAATCCGCAACTCGGAACAATGCCTCAGCAAGGTCTACGCGCGAGGCCGTATGAGCGGATACCGCTGCGTCGAGGAACCGTGCCGCATCGAAAATCTCCGGAATGGGTTCGCGCAGACACGGCCTGGTGTTAAAGGAATATTCCATCACGGTTTCGAAGTCGGAATCGATCATGAGGTTATGCCGTCCGGTTGAGTATTTATTCCACAGGCCTTGCGCCACCGCGCGAGTGCGCCATCGCGCACTGGCCGAGGCGCAAGTCTTTGATAGTTCTGGATGGCGGCCCACACCGCTTGCCGAACACTCGGATCCACGAACATGCCGGCGAGCTGCGGCCACGGATAACGACTCAACGACTTCATCGCCTCAGACCAACTGGGTAGCCAACCGGAATCGCGGCGGATGCTGGAACCGGCCAAGCCTTCATCCAGAAAACGTGGTGTCTGATCGGTGATCATCACCTTGTAGCGATAATCTCTGGAATCAATTGCTTTACCGTAGACTGCCAGCGCACCGCCTTCTGCGGCGATAGATATGAGAAGCCTCGGTTTATCGTTTTGCACAAAATTGCCTTGCATCGATGCAATGCTAAAGCGCATAAGGCTTGGCAATCCGTGCGGGCGATCACGGCATAAGGAATACTGTGAGGACTGCCTATCTGGACGGCGACGGCGGGTGACTGCAATCGACGACTGAGGGCGATAATCAATAGCTGGTTTAGGCCCGCGGTGCACTGATTGAGATCCGCGTCTCGGAAACGACTCGGGTCTTCATGCCGGCGCGCTCACGGGCAGCACGCCCGCGAGCAACCGGCTGCGGTGGCAGGCAACTCGATTGCAAATGTCCGCCTCTAAGGTTTCAATAGAAATCCGAACGAGGATGCGGTCGCAATTGGCTCGGAATAGACACCACAAGGACTTTTCAGGTATGAAATGCGAAATCTTGGGCCACACGCTCTCGGCTATCGCCATTGTCGCGGCAGTGATATCGATGGCGAAAGCCAATGACGCGTTGCCGAGCAAAAATGATCCTGCGCCGGTTCCAGACGCGGCCCTCGTCGATTTCCGCTGGGATGTAAAGATCCCACTGCGCGACGGCGTTCACCTAAGCGCCACGGTGTATACGCCGCGAAACCAGAAGACGCCCGAACCGTGCGTTTTTACGCTCACGCCGTACATTGCGCAGAGCTACCATGACCGCGGTATTTATTTTGCTTCTCACGGTTATCCGTTTCTCACCGTGGATGTGCGAGGCCGCGGAAATTCCGAAGGACAGTACGATCCCATGATGCAGGAAGCACACGATGGCTACGACGTTGTGGAGTGGCTGGCAAAACAGCCGTATTGCAATGGCAAAATCACGATGTGGGGTGGCTCTTATGCGGGCTACGACCAGTGGGCCACCGCGAAAGAGTTTCCTCCCCACCTTGCGACTATCGTGCCGGTCGCCGCACCTTACGCAGGGATCGATTTCCCGATGCGTAATAATATTTACTATCCGTACGACGTGCAGTGGCTCACCTTCACCAGCGGACACACGTCGCAAGACAAGGTTTTCGGTGATTCTCTTTTCTGGGGTGCAAACTATCGCCGGTGGTTCGAGTCCGGGGCGCCTTTCAAAGACCTCGACACGCAACTCGGCAATCCGTCAACCATCTTTCAACGTTGGATATCGCACCCCCGCCCCGATGCGTATTGGGACTCCTACAATCCGACCTCGGATCAGTACGCTCGCCTTGCCATTCCCATTCTGACCATCACCGGCTCATACGACGGAGATCAACCCGGTGCGCTGACGCACTATCGCGAATACATGAAGAACGCCTCAGCCGAGGGCCGGGCACGACATTACCTCATCATTGGTCCTTGGGATCATGCCGCGACGCGCACGCCCAGGGCGGAGATCGCCGGCCTGAAGTTCGAGCCAGCGAGCCTCGTCGATCTGCCGCGGCTGCACCTCGAATGGTACGCTTGGACAATGCAGAACGGCCCGAAGCCGCAATTCTTGCAGAAGCCAGTTGCCTACTATGTGATGGGCGCGGAGCGGTGGCGGTACGCGGACACCCTGGAAGGCGTCACAAGCGAGTCACCTGAGTACTTTCTGGATTCGAACGGCGACGCTTCTGACGTCTTGGCTGCGGGCGCGCTGCGGAAAGAGACCGCTAAAGGCAAGCCGGACCACTACGTCTATGATCCACGCGATCTTAGCTACGCTGAGTACGAAGCGACATCGGATGGCGGAGAAGACCTGACAGATCAGCATCAAGCTTACGCACAAGCCGGCAAGCTGCTCGTTTATCACACAACACCGTTCGAGAAAGACACTGAGATCAGCGGTTTCTTCAAGCTCTCGGCGTGGATAGGCCTCGACCAGCCCGATACTGACTTTGTCGTGACGATCTTCGAAATTCGCCCTGATGGGCGCAGCATCACGTTGACAAACGACCTGCTGCGAGCGCGTTATCGCGAGAACTGGCGCAAGCCGACATTGATCACGACGCGCGCGCCGTTGCGTTATGACTTCGAGCGCTTTACGTTCGTCTCGCGTCGGATCGGAAAAGGTAGCCGCCTGCGTCTGACAATCTCCCCGATCAACTCGATATTCACAGAGAAAAACTACAATGCCGCAGGCGAAGTCGCGGAGCAGTCCTTGAAAGATGCCCGCTCGGTTACCGTAACGCTCTATCACGATCGCGCGCATCCGAGTGCGCTGTACGTACCTTTAGGGCATCTGTAGTGGAAGCCACACCCGGTTTCCATCGACGATGCCCATCATAGCGCTTTGCAGAATCAAGGACCCCAGGGCATAATCAGATTCGACTATGAAACCTTTCATGCACGCGAGCGGGCTTATTACCGGCCCGGCCTTCGACGAAGGCCGGGTGCTTCAGGTTGGGCCTGCGGTTTGTCACGTGTATGAGGAATCACTGTCATGTCTTCCGATGAATTGTCTCTCCTACGTCTCCGAGTAGTCGCTGACGCGGATCCCGGCGCCGTCGCACGCGTTCTCGAGCGCTTCCAAAATTTGAATGTCTTACCGCGCAGGGTAAGCGCCGAGCTTTGCGTAACCGGCGTTTACCATGTCGAAGTCGATATTCTCGACATGGCAGAAGATACGCTCAGAATCATAGCCACCAAGCTTGGGGAAACACCTTGCATCCTCACCGCCCGCTGGCATCGCGCCTGACGCGGGTGTGGTCGGGCGTGCGTCCCGAACGCGAATGAGGCGCTCGTTGACCTGACGCGCTATCCTGCCTGCATTATTCAGTGCTAGGCGAACAATATGGCAGACGAATCGGGATCCTTTATTTCGCGTCGGCGGCTGCTGCGGATGATTGGGCTGAGCGCCGGCGGTACAGCAATGTACCAGGCGATGCACAGTCTTGGGCTCGCGGCCGAATCGAACTTTCGGTACCCAATTCGATTGAGCGCCGCTCCGAAGGGCGCCTCAGTTCTCGTGCTGGGCGCAGGCATGGCCGGACTCGTAGCCGCTTATGAATTGCGCAACGCCGGTTACAAAGTCCAAGTGCTCGAGTACAACGCGCGTGCCGGGGGACGCAACTGGACCCTGCGCGGAGGGGATCGTTACACGGAATTAGGCGAACAGACGCAGGAATGCGGTTTTGATCCCGGTTTGTACATCAATCCCGGACCTTGGCGCCTTCCTTATCACCATCTAGGGATGCTGAGCTACTGCAAGCGGCTCGGAGTCGCGCTAGAACCCTTCGTTCAGATCAACTACAACGCCTATCTGCACAGCCGCAAAGCATTTGGTGGGAAGCCGCAACGATTGCGCACAGTCAAAGCGGACTATGATGGACATGTCGCCGAATTGTTGGCGAAGGCGACGCAAAACCACGCACTTGACGCCGAGGTGACCGCCGAAGATCGGGCAACGCTGCTCGACTCGCTGCGCTCCTGGGGCGCGCTCGGTAAAAATCTTAAGTTCGTCAAGGGCGCGGACAGCAGCGAGCGGCGGGGCTTCGAGCGTGATCCGGGTGGGGGCTTAAGCGCTCGGCCGGTTCATTCAGATCCAGTAGCCTTAAGTGATTTGCTGAAGTCAGGCCTGTGGGCCGCGCTGCCCTTTGGCGAACTGTACGATATGCAAACGACAATGTTTCAGCCAGTCGGGGGCATGGGTCAGGTGGGGCAGGCATTCGGGCGCGAATTGGCGCCATTGATCCGTTACAACGCCAAGATCGTCGAGATCCATCAAGACGAGCACGGTGTCAGCGCCTCGTTCGAGGATGTTAGTGCAGGCTCCACGAGACACATGGTCAAGGCAGACTGGTGCGTCTGCACCATTCCCTTGTCGATCTTGGGTCAGATCCCAATGAACGTGGGTGGTCCCATGACCAAGGCGATCGCGTCGGTTCCCTACTGCACGGGACTTAAAGTAGGGCTGCAGTTCAAACGCCGTTTCTGGGAAGAGGATGAGCAAATATACGGCGGCATTACGTATACCGACTTGCCGATTGGTCAGATCAGTTACCCGAGCAGTCGCTTTTTCGCAGACGGAAAGGGCGTGCTACTAGGCGCATATATATGGGACATGTTCAATTCGATGGATTTCACCTCGATGACGCCCGCAGAGCGGGTGTCGAAGGCGGTTGAATACGGCAGCCAAATACATCCGCAATATCGGCAGGAATTTGACAATGGGATTGCGGTTGCCTGGCATCGCGTTCCTTCTGCAATGGGTTGCTTCGGCCTGTGGACGGACGCCACCCGCGCCGAGCACTACGACAATCTGTGTGCTTTCGATGGCCGCATCGTGCTCGCGGGGGAACACGCCTCTTATCTGCCCGCCTGGCAAGAAGGTGCAGTGACTTCGGCGCTCGATGCGATCGACCGACTGCACCGCAGAGCGCTCGCAGCAGGAGCAACCGTATGAACAAACAGAAAAAGTATTCCACCGCTGCGAGTTGGCTGTACGCCGCACTTGGACTTTGCTGCGTGGCGACGAGCGTTTTTCTTGTAGAAACATCCGCGCGAGCGGATCCCGCGGGCATTTTAGAGTCTGGGCTAAGCAACACGGACGGGCGGCAAGTCTATGAGCATATTTGCCAGGGCTGCCACATGCCCGATGCCGGTGGCGCTGTTGGCGCGGGTCGATATCCGGCACTCTCGAAAGACCCTACCTTGGCGTCGCGCGAGTACATGGCACTAACGATTTTGATGGGAAGACGCAACATGCCGGCGTTCGGCGAAAAGCATGCTATCGGGTTTGGCGGCCCCCCGGTAGTGCTCAACGAGGCGCAAATAGCGGCCGTGATCAATTACGTGCGCACTCATTTCGGCAATCACTTCTCCGGCTCGATCAGCGCGGCAGAAGTGGCAGCACTCGACCGTGAGGCGCGCTGAAGGAGACGAGCAAAGTCGCTCTTGAGCTCCTACGTTTTTGCGGGCCACTGGTCAGCGCGGCTTGACTACTTGCGTGTCCAGCAAGCGGGGGACAGCGCCAGCGGCAAGTACAACGCCGGTGTGCTATCTGTGGGTGCGAGCTATACTTTTTAAGAGGACATGCAGGGGGAGTTCCGATGAATTCACCAAAGCTTAGACTCACCGCCGGATTGCTGGCTGGGTTGCTGAGTTGTATGGCCGGAGCGCCGCCCACCTACGGCGAAGTTCGGATGGCGGCCGATGAGCTCCGAGGCACTGTTACCAGCGCTCGCGGACCGGAAGCGGGAGTATGGGTCATTGCGGAAACGCATGACTTCCAAACGCGCTTCGCAAAAATCGTCGTGACCGACGACGCGGGTCGCTATCTCATTCCGGATCTACCCAAGGCGAAATTCAGCGTCTGGGTCCGCGGCTATGGCCTTGCGGACTCGTCCAAGATCGACGTGACCCCGGGTCGTTCGCTCGATCTGACCGCGATCATCGCCCCAGATGCGGCGACGGCGGCAAAAACCTATCCTGCCGCCTATTGGTACGCGATGATGCAAATACCCGAGGAGACGCAAGTGGCAACGCTGGCTGGCGGCCGCAATGCCTATCTCATGTGGATGAAGAACATGGGTTGTGTTGGTTGTCATCAGCTGGGGAACTTGGCGACACGAACCATCCCGACTTCGTTAGGTCAGTTCAAGTCTTCGGAGGATGCGTGGCGGCGGCGATTGCAGTCGGGCCAAGCCGGCGTCCAGATGATCAACCTCGTGCAAGGAGCGCTCGCGGGGATTCCGATTCACTACCTTGCGGACTGGACCGACCGCATCGCGGCAGGCGAAGTACCGTCTGCACAACCTGCGCGTCCGAGCGGTATCGAGCGCAATATCGTCGCCACGGTGCGAGATTGGTCGGATGGAAAGGCGTACTTGCACGATCTTTCCGGAACCGACCGCCGCGATCCAACGATCAATGCGAATGGCCGCCTGTACGGCGCTCCGGAACTGAGCACCGACAATTTCCCGGTGCTCGATCCGCTGCACAATTCCGCGACAACATTCCATGCCCCGGTGCGCGATGCGGATACACCGACGACACACGACGATCCACTGCTTGCGCCCTCGCCATACTGGGGCGATGAACGACTTTGGGACAGCCGGGCGATAGCGCATAATCCAATGCTGGATCGATCCGGTCGCGTTTGGTACACGGCGCGGATTCGCGCCGCAGCCAACCCCGCGTTCTGCAAACAGGGTTCGACACATCCGTCCGCGATGACGTTTCCTCTCAACACATCGGACCGTCAATTATCGGTATACGATCCGAAAAGCGGAAAGTATGTATTCGTCGATACGTGCTACGGTACGCACCATTTGCAATTTGCCGAGGACGCCAACGACACTCTGTGGACCAGCGGCGGACGAGAGGTCATGGGCTGGCTCGACACCAAGAAATTCGACCAGACAGGCGATGCGGGAGCCTCACAGGGGTGGGCGCCGATCGTGCTCGATACCAACGGCAACGGCAAGCTTGACGCCTGGATCGAGCCCGGCCAGCCAGCGAACCCCAACAGCGACCAGCGTCTGGCGGTCAGCATCTACGCCGTCATGCCGAGTCCTGCCGACGGAAGTGTATGGGGCTCCGTGGCGTATCGATATCCGGGCGCGGTCATTCGATTCGACCCGCGAACTCGACTCAGCGAAATCTACAATATCCCTGCACCGGGCTTCGGTGTGCGTGGTGCTGACATCGATCGCAACGGCGTTGTTTGGGTATCGTTGGCGAGCGGAGATTTGGGACAGTTCGATCGGCGCAAATGTAAGGGTCCGCTCAACGGACCGACCGCGACGGGTGACCATTGCCCAGAAGGCTGGAGCTTTCATCGCTTGCCCGGCCCGGGCTTCGTGAATGTGCCGCAGATGAGCGTCGAGTCGAGCTATTACACCTGGGTGGATCAACACAACACGCTAGGTCTAGGTGAAAATGTCCCGATCGCCACCGGTAATCTATTCGACGGTGTTCACGCGCTCGTTGGCGGCAAGTTCGTGACGCTGCGAATTCCCTATCCGCTTGGCTTCTACGCCAAGGGTCTTGAAGGCCGCATCGATGATGCTGCTGCTGGTTGGAGAGGGCGCGGCATCTGGATCACGAGCGGCGATCGGACGCCCTGGCACAAGGAAGGCGGCAAAGGCACCAAGCCGCTTGTCGTGCACTTCCAAGTTCGCCCTTCACCCTTGGCCAACTAAACCGTCGCATCAGCCCAAGCGGCCGGCCGCAGCCAGGATTTGCCTACAGATGAAATGCGGCATGGAGGCACTGTAATGGGCACCACACGTATCAGCCCTAATGTGATCACCGATCGAAACCTCTAACTTGGTTAATCGGAGATGACCATGAATACTTTAATGTCCCCTGGGAATAATTCGGGTCAGACGCCGGGCGCGCGGAAACGCCTTTATGCCCTCATTGGCGCTTTCATTCTTGCGGGCGCCCTTCCAGGCTGTGCCGTCTTCCCAAAATCGACTAACCCCGCTGCCGACAACTCAATCACGGCGGATGTGAAGTCGCGGCTCGCGCAGGATGGAGAATTTATACACCCGGGCACATGGGATGTTCAGACTGTGAATGGCGTGGTGTACCTGAATGGCACCGTCTGGACCGGCCTGCAGCGCCGAGATGCTGAAGCCATCGCTCGTCAAAATGGCAGCGTGGTTAAGGTCGTGAATAATCTTGCGATCGCGCGCTAGCCGATACCCCTGATCGAGCAGGCGCGGCATCCGACGGCGCCTCGCCTGCTCGATGGCGATGAACTCATTCACACGTGAGTTACCGCCGCATTTAAGTTCCAGTTTTTGCATCGCGGGCAGCGCTCTCACGAATGCATCTGCCAGATTAATTTTATCTCTTGGATCTACTCGCGGCACAAATGATATGCCTGATAAGCAACAAGCTCGCGCGCAGCATAAGCGCTTATTTAGCGTAAACCCCACCATTGCGGCTGCTCCCATCGCGTAGGCGGAACATCAGGTTGAGTAGTGCTCTGCTTGAACCTTCCGAAGATGCGATTGTCGATTTAGGCGAGTGCATGTCCTTGCAAAAATGTTGCAAACACATTGCAAGGTGATTTCATGACAACGCGATATGCCGATTCCAATAGGAGAGTGACTGATGCTCGTTTTTAGTCGAAAGGTTCGCGAGGCAGTACGTATCGGAGGCGAGGTCACTGTCACCATACTTCACGTACGAGGTGATCAAGTGCGATTGCGCGTCACGGCGCCGCATGATTTGGGAGTTTACAAAGAAGAGATCATCAACGAGCTAAGCCACGCGGCGATCACCGCTCTCATATCGCCTCCAGCAAATTCGTGAGCGTCGCACGCCCTACTAGTGCAGCGCCCGTGGCGGGCTGATCGGGAAATCCGTCGGCGGCGTGTCCGTCGGTGGAACACTAACGGGACCGGGTATGGGCGGTATGGGAGAGGGTGGCGGGGGCGTTGGCGGCGCATCAGGTGCCGGAACCGGCGGTATACTTTCGGCTAACATTGGGTTTCCTACTTGTTATCAGCATCGCCTTGTTATCAGCATCGCCGGTGGTCAGGTGCCCCCTAGGAACGGAGGTAGCCGGCATAACCATTACTTGACGAAGTGGCTCACCAACATACGGACCTTCAATGCGGCGGGCGCGTCAATAGCTTCGCCGGAATCCAAAACCTCGTCGCGGCTGAATACTTGGGATTCCGTTCTTCCGCCTGAGGAAATCGAAAGAATTACTTCTTGTTTATGGTCAGTCCCCTTTTCGGCGAGTTGCACGTTTGCATCAGCAACGCTAAGCGTTTCAAGCGCCTTGACCGCCGCGCCGCGAATATTCGCCAAACCTTTTTGAAACTGATCTTCTGGCATAAAAATGGCCTCGGTGCAGCCAGATTCCTCTAAATAGAATAGAGGCACTAGACGCTTTACCCCTGAACATCTATAGGCGGATTCCTATCCTCAGCTTCCCGCCGAGCGCGCCAGCGAGAGCTCTCGCGCGTGAAATCCACATGGGCCTCGACAATGTCTGAGCGCTTGACCCAATATGCGCCATTACGAATGAGGACGGTAGATCTTATCAATACTAGGTCGCACGATACGATTAAACGGGCTTGCTATGCTGTTTGCGCCGGTGCCTTCTTGGCCTTCTTCTTTCTTAGCGCTGAGGCGGAAGGCATCGACGACATTGTTGTTACGGCAACCCGGATTCCGGAGCCGGCCGATCAGATTCCCGCGGCCATCTCCGTTGTTTCTGGCTCGGAGCTGAGGGACCGAGGGGCCACGGACATGGCGACGGCGTTAAGTCTCGTGTCGGGTGTTGAGGCACCGCCTGGCGGCGATGCCGGGCCATCAAGCGCTGTCCCTTCCTTTTGGGGTCTGCACGAGTTCGACGCATTCTTGTTGGTGGTGGACGGAGTTCCTTGGGGCGGCGCCTATAACCCCTCGATCACGACGCTCGACTTTACGGATGTTCAACGAATTGAAGTGCTGAAAGGCGCAGCCCCCGTGATGTACGGCGCGACATCATTTGTGGGCGTCGTGCATGCGATCCATTATCCCGCCGGCGAGGCGGCGAATGAGGCGGATTTCGCTTACGGCACGTACGGCTCGGTCCGCGGCTCCGCATCGCTCGTCCTACCGCAAATGGGCAACTACCGGCAATCCTTCGCGATTGATGGCGAGGACGTGGGATTTGCCGATCCGCGCGAACGAGTCTCCAATCAACGCATGCTCTATCGCGGCGCCCTCGATCTCGCAAGCGGAAAATTCACGCTGGATGTCGACGTGACACGCGTCCGTGATGTCCCGGCGAGCCCAGTGCTGCGCGCCGGTACGGGGCTTACGGCCCTGACGCCGATCAATGCAAACTTTAATCCCGCGGATGCCCGTATCGACGAGGATCAATACCACCTGGCGCTCGGTTACTCCCGGCCGACATCTTTGGGCACTTG
This sequence comes from Steroidobacteraceae bacterium, assembly GCA_036401515.1. Taxonomy (GTDB): domain Bacteria; phylum Pseudomonadota; class Gammaproteobacteria; order Steroidobacterales; family Steroidobacteraceae; genus Bog-1198. The sequence goes on along the minus strand of DASWUU010000085.1, from coordinate 472 downwards.
GGATACGCGCATCTCGTATGTCTATTCGGGCATCGCCGATGTGCGAGGCTTCTTGCACCCAGACCTGAGCGGGACAGCTGATAGCCAGAACCAGCGCCGTTACATTGAGGACGGGTATTTCGATTCACACTTGTCCAATCGCTTATTCGAGGATACGGCGCTGATCGTCGGTGCAGACCTGCTCTACGGACATGGACGGCAAACGACGTTGAATGGCAACAGTGGCTACACAGTGCCCTTGGACGGCTCGCTGCTTCCTCCACCTGTCACATCAATCCCGGTAACGGAAATCGGTACCGTCGATGACCATCGGTTATTCGCTGGACAATATGCGCAGGTTGATTGGAAGGCCGGCGGCCGCTGGGATGTCATTGGGGGCATCCGCCTGAATGAGGCCTACGAACACAAGAAAACATCGGATCTTGTCTTTCCGCCGCCGCAACTCGCTGTGGGCGATGAGAGCAAGACCATG